>NZ_JACD01000053.1:0-47762 GCF_000517825.1 Prevotella sp. ICM33 | reverse complement strand
ACAAAGCCAAACAATCTGCTCGATAATAAAACAAAATATGTTTAGGCTCTAATGACCGAATTGGGTTAAATAAATAGATTGAAATAGAATAAAGACTTATATACTTGTATGGGATGATTATCCTAAATTAGATGGTCTTACAAAGAGGAATAAAATACAAAACAAGATGCGAATTGATATGATTTCTATCCGTCTTCTACAAACAGCATACTTCCACACTGCCGATACTTGTAAATAATTTTCCAACAACTCAAAACCAAGACATGCTCTTTTAGCTCCTAAAAGACGCCTAATTGACTTGCAAAAGGTGCCCTTTTGAAGGCTAACTAACGCCCTTTTGAAGTCCAATTAAGCACCTTTTATTTTACTACTTGATAACTAATTGATTCTCTGTTGATTGCAAACTTTCTTTTTATATGTGTTTTTTTCGTTATTTATAGAGGTTTTACTCGATACAATGTAATTATTTTTCAAATCCTTATCTATTAAATTAGCTGTTATTTATCGCTACAAATAATAAGTATACTCATCAACTTCTAAACTCGCAAACTATCGATCTGTGACTACTGATTAAACGAATTACGTTGCGATAAGGATTCGAGTAATTAGCGTAATTCGTAGTCGGTGAAAGTAAAATCATAAAGTTCAAAGGTCAAACCTCAAACCTCAAAGGATATAAAAGAGGTTCAAATCATAAAGTATCGCATACTAACTTAACTGGAGCATATAAACAAAAATCCCATAACTCATATATCAGAGCTATGGGATTTCCTATGATTGAATAAGCTTGGTAGTAGTCTATAGGGCTACTGCCTGTTGCTTATGATTAATCAGCAAACTTTGCCTTGATGAACTCACGGTTCAAACGAGCGATGTTAGCAATCTTCTCGTTCTTAGGACAAACAGCCTCGCAAGCACGTGTGTTAGTACAGTTACCGAAGCCAACCTCATCCATCTTCGCAACCATTGCCTTAGCACGCTTAGCAGCCTCAGGCTTACCCTGTGGCAAGAGAGCCAACTGGCTTACCTTAGATGAAACGAAGAGCATAGCAGAACCATTCTTACATGCAGCAACACAAGCACCACAACCGATACATGTTGCACAGTCCATAGCCTCATCAGCATTGTCCTTAGAGATAAGAATAGCATTAGCATCCTGTGCCTGACCGGTACGGATTGTTGTGTAACCACCAGCCTGAATAATCTTATCGAATGCTGTACGGTCTACCATACAGTCCTTGATTACTGGGAAACCAGCTGAACGCCATGGCTCAACAGTGATAACATCACCATCGTTGAAACGGCGCATATAAAGCTGACAGGTTGTTGCACCGCGTTCAGTCTTACCGTGTGGAGTACCATTGATATAGAGTGAACACATACCGCAAATACCCTCGCGGCAGTCGTGGTCGAAGACGAATGGTTCATCACCAGCAGCAATCAACTCCTCATTAAGGATGTCAAGCATCTCAAGGAATGAGGTGTCATCTGGGATATTCTTCATCTCATGTGTATCGAAATGACCCTGATCCTGTGGACCATTCTGCTTCCAATACTTAATTGTGAATGATATATTCTTTGCCATTGTGTTATGTTTTAGTTGACAAGTAAACAAGTTGTGAAGTAAACAAGTTATTTGTTCAGAGTCTTAATCAAAGACGTTAGCATCCTAATTATGCCTTGGGTCTTATCGCATAGTTGCTGTGCAAGTTCTGTCGAGATATACCCTAAGTCTTTCGATAGAATCAATTGAGTTTCTAACTCACACGCAGAACCTAATGCTATACTAAGGAATCTCTCAGTTTCACGAGTATGGATTCTGCCATAGCCTTCTGCTATGTTCGAGGGAATTGATACAACGGCTCTACGCATTTGGGAAGCTAATCCAAATAGTTCTTCCCGTGGATATGTCTTTGTTGCCTTATATACTTCTAAGACAAGTTCCATTGCTTTCTGCCAGACGATCAAATCCTTGTGAGTATTCATCGACCTTGTTTGTATTACATCTTGTATATTGTCTGTATTATACTAATGGAATATGTTTAAGGCAGAACAAGCTAACAACTTGTCAACTTGTCCTCCCGTCAACTCGTCAACTAGTTTTTATAATTACGTGTTTGTACCTTGATTGCCTCATACTCGAGAGGTTCCTTGATAAGCTCTGGGGTTTTGGTGTCATCACCCTGATACTCCCAACAGCCAACATAGAAGAAGTTCTCGTCGTCACGCTTAGCCTCACCTTCCTCAGTCTGGTGCTCCTCACGGAAGTGACCACCACAACTCTCCTCACGATGCAATGCATCATAAGCTACGAGCTCACCCATAAGGATGAAGTCACGGAGGTGAATTGCCTTGTCAAGCTCGACATTCAAGCCTTCCTTCTTACCAGGAATAAAGAGGTTAGAGTTGAACTCCTCACGAAGAGCCTTCAACTGCTTAAGACCTTCCTCAAGACCTTCCTTGGTACGACCCATACCTACATACTCCCACATAATGTGTCCGAGTTCCTTGTGGAGAGAGTCAACAGAACGCTTACCTTGGATACCCATCAAACGATCTGTCTCAGCCATAACAGCCTTCTCAGCCTCATCAAACTCAGGACGGTCGGTTGGAACCTTTGCCCAGAGTGCCTGATCAGCAAGATAGTTCTGAATAGTATATGGCAATACGAAGTAACCATCAGCAAGACCCTGCATCAAAGCAGAAGCACCAAGACGGTTAGCACCATGGTCAGAGAAGTTACACTCACCAATAGCAAACAGACCTGGAACGGTTGTCATCAGCTCATAGTCAACCCAGATACCACCCATTGTGTAGTGGATAGCAGGGAAGATCATCATTGGATTATAGTACTTCACGCCGTTAATCTCATTAGCGAGCTCGCCCGGATTAACGTCTGTAATCTCCTCATACATATCGAAGAGGTTACCATAACGCTGAAGAATTGTATCGATACCAAGGCGGTTGATAGACTCAGAGAAGTCGAGGAACACAGCAAGACCAGTGTTGTTAACACCGAATCCATGGTCGCAACGCTCCTTAGCAGCACGTGAAGCAACGTCACGAGGTACGAGGTTACCGAATGCTGGGTAACGACGCTCCAAGTAATAGTCACGATCTTCCTCTGGAATATCAGATCCCTTCTTTGTTCCTGCCTGCAATGCCTTTGCATCTTCGAGCTTCTTAGGAACCCAGATACGGCCATCATTACGCAGAGACTCTGACATAAGGGTCAGCTTAGACTGCTTATCACCGTGTACAGGGATACAAGTTGGGTGAATCTGAACGTAAGATGGGTTAGCCATATAAGCACCCTTACGGTAGCACTGGATAGCTGCTGTACAGTTACAACCCATAGCGTTGGTTGAAAGGAAGTATGCATTACCATAACCACCAGTAGCGATAACAACAGCATTAGCTGTGAAACGCTCCAGTTTACCAGTCACAAGGTTCTTAGCAATGATACCACGAGCGTGACCGTCAACGATAACTACGTCCTCCATCTCATAACGAGTATAGAGCTTTACCTTACCTGTAGCAACCTGTGCACTCAATGAAGAGTAAGCACCGAGCAACAACTGCTGACCGGTCTGACCCTTTGCATAGAAAGTACGGCTTACCTGTGCACCACCGAAAGAACGGTTAGCAAGCATACCACCATACTCACGTGCGAATGGAACTCCCTGTGCAACGCACTGGTCGATAATGTCGTTTGACACCTCAGCAAGACGATAAACGTTCGCTTCACGAGCACGATAGTCACCACCCTTTACTGTATCGTAGAAAAGACGGTAAACTGAGTCACCATCATTCTGATAGTTCTTTGCAGCATTGATACCACCCTGTGCAGCGATAGAGTGTGCACGACGTGGTGAGTCTTGGATGCAGAAGTTATATACGTTGAAGCCCATCTCACCGAGAGAAGCGGCAGCACTGGCACCAGCCAGACCTGTACCAACAACGATAACATCCAGTTTCAGTTTATTCTTTGGGTTAACCAAACGCTGATGAGCCTTATAGTTGGTCCATTTCTCAGCTACTGGTCCTTCTGGTATTCTGGAATTTAATGTCTTAGTCATGATTGTTTTTGAATTAAATTTTCAACTTAGATACTTAAATTATGCAGCACAGCAAAGGCTTGGTGCACAATGGAAAGCAAATGCAAGCACTACAATGAGGAAGCCAAGCATCAACAGAGTAACATAGATGTTACCAATGGTCTTCCAACGGTTGAACCATACTTTACCATTGATACCAACTGTCTGCATAGCACTCCAGAAACCGTGAGAGAGGTGGAACCACAATGCTGCAATCCAAATAACGTAGAGTACTACATACAAAGGATTAGAGAAAGTGTACTGGATGTACTCAAAACCATGACTTGGTGGAATCTGAACATGCATACCTGTGAGCTCTGCAAACATCATGTTGTACCAGAAGTTGAAGAGGTGAAGTCCAAGACCGAGCAGCACGATGAGACCGAGAACAAGCATGTTTTGGCTTGCCCACTCTACAGTTGCAGGCTTCTCTGTAACAGCATAACGATTGTCACCACGTGCACGGCGGTTCTGCGCTGTAAGGATGAACGCATAAACGATGTGACAAACTGCCAATGCGCCAAGACCAGCAGTAGCTGCTACTGCGTACCAGTTGGCACCCAACAGCTCACAAATCATGTTGTAAGCATCTTTAGAGAAGAGCGCAACAAGATTCATACAGCAGTGGAACGTCATGAATAGGATCAGGGCCATGCCAGTAACTGACATAATCACCTTTCTACCAATAGATGAATTGATTAACCACATAAATGTTTTGATTTTAAATATTTAAATTGTTAGAATTATTATTCCTAAATGAATGTAGCGAGAAGACTGTATTCAGCCTCCCTCTCATAATTATTGTTCATTAAATTAGATACCAAGATGTTGGTATAAGTACATACATAATGCGATGCAAAAATACTATATTTTAATGATTTATCAAAGTATTTTAAACAAAATATATAGTATTTAGACTTAAAATAAGGAGGCTTTGCCTATCCTAATAAATGAGGATAGTTTTAGAAGACGCACAAACTTTGAAAATTAAACAAAATCTTTTATGAAAATACCATCAATCTGTTTTATCAGTAAAAAGCAAGAATATGATTTGTACCATAGGTAAAAGCTGTTTCATATTCTTGATTTATATACACAACAACTACTTTAAAGAAATAAATATTATACTCTATATAAGTTTAAATTTCATTTGCTGTCATTTTAACATTTTCAATTAAAGAGCTATAAACCAATAATTTAATTACACAAAAAGAATGACAGGAGTGACAGGAAAATTATTTTATCTTATTATCAACTTATAATGAATTTACAAATATGTATTTTAAGATGTTCAAGTAACCTACCATCACAAGGCTTCTATATCTTTTTATCTTTCTCTTTACACTATTACATTTTCTCTAAGAACTATTGCCTTTATAGAGATTCAGCATATTACGTACCTCAAATTCTAAGACACAAGGACACGCAAAGTCGTAACGCACAAAAAGAGGATGTAACAAAATTAACACATTCTCCCTATAGGAATTCACCTTTTGAGTAAACTATTACATTACTTTCTTACAAATTCTCACTTACTAAAATAGAAGTACATATATCATTTACAAGGTTTAGATTAGATTAATTACAATCTTCTATAGTATCAAACTAATAGGAGTGGACAGAATCAAATCTTGTTTTGTCCAGTTCACTCTATCCCCTACGTCCCGAAGTTTCATTACCGTAGTTTTAAAAGGCCTTGGATAGAATCTCAAGAAAATAGATGCCCTTGACTCTTATCATCGAAAAGAGTCAAGGGGAATATGCAAAAGATTTATGATTTTGTACAGCCAGCTATATGTTCATTACCAGCTGCTTCTACAAAGGAAATGGTGATTCCACAGAATTCAGCAACAACGTCATATATGGCAACCTCATTTGCATTTATATCTTCGTCTACAATAATCATATCGCTCATAAGGCAAGCAAAATCAGCTTTTTGTTCATCATTTAAAAGTTTAATTTGAGAGAGCGCAATGAGAGAATTCTTAGATTTTATCAATTCATGATCATCATCTTGAAGTTCAAATTTCTCTTTTAGTTTATTGAAAAAAAATGTTTCACGGGCATCAATTATACCATCGACATGAATGATATCAAGAAGGATTCGCATTATAGCGATTTTTTGTTGAAAAGTATATTCCATATTTTATTATTTTTTAGGTTCCCACTTTTCTTCGGGGTGAGAGTTTAAGAAGTCTTGATATTCCTCTTTAGTATAGACAACCTTCTCTGAATTCTTTGCTTTAGAGGGCTTGCCAAACTTTGTATATTTCTGCAATTTCAAAGGGAATGAAATGAGCTTTCTCGCTTGAATATCCTTTTCCAGAAATTCTTCCTTTCCAAAGAGGTTACCAGTTTCATTAGAAGTATCAACTTGTAAAACGCCTTTATTTGTTTTGAATCTTGATGTTTCATATTCGTATCCTCTATCCGTTGTAGAAGGGATATAACTTGGGTCATCTTCCTGACATGGTGGAAATGATTCTTCTGACTGCCGTCCCCAAGTAGGATAACCACCTCTTCCCTGACTGTAGCCAGATTGAGCAAAAGGGCTGTTTTCTATATCCTTTTTACCCTTCTTTTTACCTCCTTTTCTGCGCTTTTCTTCAAACTCACGCTCTCTATCGCGTTCACGCTCAATGCATTCCATTTCAAACTTTGCTCTTTCACGCTCTTCTTGCTTACGGAGAAGAATGGCCGCCATTTCCTCTTTAGATTTATAAATAGCAAGAGGCAACGATTCGTAAAAACAAGCGTATGTCTTATCGTGACCAAGTGCAATACCTATCATGTATGAAGCAATAGTAAAACTTTCTCCAAAAGAGGCTTTGCAAGTCGAAATAAATTTATCATCATATGTAAATTCGTCCTTGTAAAGATCTCTTAATTTGAGATAATTTACAGCAATGAGAATAAAATCCACATCGGGAACAAATGAAGCAATCTTAGAGAGGAAACCAGATGCCTTTTCATTCCGTTTCAATAGATGTAAAATATCATTAGACTTATACCCTTGGCCCTCATATGTGGCAAGGATTTTATATATGTCTGTAGATTCTACTTTATAATCTTCAACTTCTTTCTTTGACATGAAGTTGACGATTATATGTACGATGTCCATAAAGTATCCAAGTGACTCTTTGGGATAGAAAGAATGTCTTTCGTATCTCATAAGATATACCCACAGGGAAATATCTCCAGAGGGACGAATTTCATCATATACATTAGAAAGCATGTCTTCTACCATGTCTTCAGATATAAGTTTCTTACATTTTTCTATACCGTCCAACTTGAAGATGTTGAAAATATTTCTTACACCCTGCATTGAGTTTTGAAATAGCTGCTTCTTCTTGATAAGGCTGATAGTATCAGGCCAAATAGGATTGTCAATTTTTATGTGTTCATCAAATGATGATTCATATTCTCTTTTAGCCTCAAGGTCTAATGGGAAAATATGCTTCATTTCCGTAATGGTCACGACGGAAAGATCATCTGTATCATTTGCCTTTGTAAAATTGATAATCAGGTATGCAAATGAACTCTCAAACGAATTTATTCTAGCAAAAAGAGCGTCGTAAATATCGTCTCTCTTTGGAAGCTCAGAAATAGAGCAATCAAACTCAACTACCTTTTCGGAGTTCAAATAAAAAAAACCGAATTTGAAGAAGTCGATAAAATCGGCTCTTCGTATTAATACTAGATAATTTCTCATAATTAAATACCAAAGATATTTTCACCACCAGATATTGTTGTTTGTCCGCTTAAAACATCGCTAACATTAATACGGCTACAGTCACCAGCAAAGTTGCTGAGATATGTAGAATGTGAACCGCTATACGTTAGGTAGAGGTTATTTCGGCTTCTGGTCATAGCTACCATAAATAGTGTGCGACTTAGCCCTTCACTGCTATTGATGTATAAAGATTGACTTAGTCCAGGAAGGAATACATTATCAAAATCCAATCCCTTTGAACTATGATAAGTCATAACGCAAATTATTCCGCCATCCTCGGTAAAAGAACCGTAGCCATTTCCTACATATTGAAGTTTAATGCCGTTAGCTCTAAGATAAGAATTGAGTTTATTGTAATCAACTTTGCCCCATTTGTTTAGCTGCACAGACCATTGGTTCTTACCTAACATTGTAAGGACCATTTGGAAGAATTCTAAAATCTTTTGCTGAGAAGGAATTAGAATAGCTACAGTATCTCCAATATTAACAGCCCTTTGTGCTTCCTTCATAATATACTTGGTTTCTTGTTCTGGAGAATTTGCAGAGCACAAGCGGATTTGAGTAGTTCGCTTAGTCATATCGCGGCGTGCGGTGAATATATTCATATTAGGTATGAACTTTTCAACAGCTGCTATAATAGAACTAGATAGGCGATGGATAATTCCAAGTTCAAACTCACGACAGTTTAGGAGCGAAGTAATCTGCGTAGGTGAAACGGTAACCTCTCTGTATTTTGGGTCCCTTTCATAAATAGATTGGTTTTCGTCGCCAGCAACTATGACATGTTTTGCCCTACTATTCATTGTTGATAAAACTCTACCTGTCATATCCTGTACCTCATCACTAAGCACATAGTCATAGTTTGATGAGCCATTCATAAACTCATAGTACGTCATAATATTGGCAGACACACCCATTTCAGCAAATGCCGCTTTGAACATGGCTATCAATGAGTGTGTGAAGACAATAACCGCCACTTTTGCACTAGAGTCTTTTCTCTTGATTCGCTTCATTGTGTAAGCTAATAATACAGACTTACCTGAACCAGGGAACCCCTTAATCCAGACGTTACGCTGTTCAATGTCAACATTTTCGACAAAATCACGTTGCTGATCATCCAGCATATTTTCAGGAACTAACCATGCCATAATTTAATAATTTTTATGGTTTATTTTTTTGTTAAAGACTTTGTTCTTATTTGAGTCAAATTTTCCTCGTCGTAATAGTTTATTTGTTCAATCTGCGGTTTAGCACTTCTGATTTCGTAGGCTTTATCTCTTTTGCCAAGTTCTTCAGCTGCTGACGCAAACCACCCATAATCAGAACTATGTAACGAGTTTGATTTCCAACGTTGTACATATACGTCATAAGCTACTTGAAATTTTGCTCTTGCCGTAGCTTCATTACCTTCTATTTTATCTAGCCTTCCGAGCACAATATTAGTGCAAGGATGTTTTGGATCAAGCTCATAGGCCTTGTTCAAGTATTGACGCGATTTTAGGGAATCTCGATTGAACAAAGTATGTCCCAAATTGAAATTAGCATAGAGGTTGTTTGGATTATGCTCTAATGCTTTCTCATAGAACTCAATTGCTTTGTCAATGTTTCCAGAGTTATTATAATAAACACCAATGAGATTGTAGTCTTCAGGATTAGGGTATAATTCATTCTGCTGTTCGAGAGTCTCAGCAGCTTTAAAATCATTTCCAGCATCCGCGTAGGCCTTTCTCAGAGTAATCAAGCAATTCTTTGTAGGTATACCTCCGTTTCTTTCTGTAGCGATATTTGCTTCTCTTTCAGCACGGAGTACAATACGTTCTTCTGTTGAAAGTTCTTTGTTTGCAAATGGATTCTGAGGTTCAACCATACAGCTTACTCCCATGCATTGCGCTTTTGCAAGTAACAATTTATCAGCTGTGATTTCCAAAGCAAGCGTTACTTGGGCTGTTGTAAGGAATCCACCATCATGTGTAATTTTAAGATTGAAAAGCATCTTGTTTATGCTGCCTACACATATGGGCAATTCTATCACTTCCTGATGGTCTTTTATAGGCATCAAATCATTAATTACAACAGTATTGCATGGTATTGTTGTACCAGCAGGAATCAAAACCTTGTTTGTTGCATCCTTTGTGATTACAAATATAGGTTCACTTGTAATAGGTTGGATAATACATCTGTTCATGCCATTCAACAAAAGCGAGTGTATTGCTGCACCTTTGGATACATGAGTTTGAAGATCCTGAGGAACAAGGATTTCAGAATCATCAAAATGGTTCTTCAAAGTTTCTTGTATAAAAGGATTTTGCGCACTTCCACCTATAAGCAATACGTAATCAATCTCAAATTTACGTACATTTGCTTTTTTGATTGCACTTTCAATGGGTGCAAAGATATTGTTATATTCTTCTTGTCCTTTTATAGATGTCGGTATACGCGAAGACTTCATGAATACAGACATTACCTTGACCAATTCTTTTATAGAAAGGTAGAACTCTGACTGAGAAAGAATTCCTTTCTTGGTTTCTACAGAAACATGAATTGTGATAGTTTCTTTATCAGAACTTGATTTTACATAGTCAGGAATTTCCAACTTATACATTTGATTGGAAATTTTCTTACACAAAAGGATCTTTAGACGCTCCGAAACTTTATAAAGCTGCATAGCAATATACTGTCGTTCTTTCGTTCTGAAGTCATCCTCAGAGACATTGTTCGCTTCAAAGAATCGTGGCATTATATACTTGTAGGTGATGTAGCGATCAATGTCATCACCGCCAAGTTTAGTAAACTTGGAGATTGCAACGTTCTTTGAGTATAAGCCATTTGCTGATTTTCCAATTTCAAGAATAGAAATATCGCATGTACCTCCACCAAAGTCAAAAACAAGAACCTTGGAATTGTAATGTGGAGAAATGAGCAATGGCTTTTCAGAATCTTCGCTGTCATGAATATAACTTATGAATGCAGCATTAGGTTCATCTATAAGCGATTGCTTAGAGATATTCATTCCGTTTGATTCCAATGCATCTATAAGATCCTTTCGCTGATTTGCCTCAAACGAAGCAGGAATACTCACTGCATAAAGAATATTATCTGACAGTCCATTCTCTTTGCAATATTTCTTTATAAGAATATTCAAATACATAAAGAAAACTCTGACACAATCCTTCGGGTTCCTTATTTTAATTCCTTCCATTGTACTAACCTCGCTATTATAGTATTTAGCGCCGAGGTCTTCTCCAATTTCCATCTTAAACGAGAACCATATATTCTTACCTTTAGTAAGAGTGTATTTAAGGTTAGAAGCACCCTCACCAACGAGTAATTTTCCATTATACCAAGCGATTACACTAGGAAGTTTTTCGCTTTGATAAATGGTACCATCTTCCAAAATTTGCGTGAGCTTAATTGGAAGTGTCCTTATCTTTTCTTCGCCATTCTCCTTTGTGGCAATGGAAACAACCGTTGTTGAAGTACCGAAATCGATACCAACAAATGTTCCTCTTGCTGCCAACTGCGTGTTAAGCGTAGAATGCAACATTGATTTTAATGATAGTATATTTGATCCTGGCATAAAAAATATTATATTATTATGACGTTTCTCAAATCAGTGTAGAATGTAATAACTCAGTTCGGATTGTAATGACAAACAGGGGAATTGCTATAGAAACCGTCAGAGAGTTTTGTAGAAACAACCATGACGGATTCTTTTTCCAGTTCCCTTGCGAAATTCACCTCAATACCTGCTGACTCAATGACAACAAGGTCGTAAAGTGATTTCTGAGGTTCAAGAGCATTGATACTCAGTTTAGCTTTCAACATAGCATCACAGAAAATATCTAATTCTGTACGTTGTCAAACAAAAGTACACAACTGCAAATATAGTTATTTACTATGATATTTCATTCTTTTATTATTAAAAAATATTTTATTTATTAAATTTTGCCTTATATAATCTCGTATTTTCTTGATTTACTCCCATTGACCTATATATACATCTCTGCGTATAAGATTATCTAACGATTCTTGAAACCTTCTCTCAGTATAATATTCCAGCCATTGGGCGTTAGCCTTTTCCTGTTCAGAAGAACAGATATAATGATTTACGAACGTCACCTATGAAAACGATTTTATATGACCCAATAAAGAATCAAAAAGCTTTCAAACATATGAGACTTAAAAGTCGTGTCTTGCATAAGAGGATAAGAAATTAACGTATTACTATTTGTCATTAAGACCCCTTCTTCCCGTCCCGAGCCGATGTGTTGTTGCCCAGCACATGCCGTGCGATTGGTAAGCACCAATGGTGCGGAGGGCAAAACAGCTTAAAGCATATTACCGAAATAGAGGTAACTTATTGTTAGAAAACACCAAAAACATAAACAACCTACATAAAATCTATCGAATGCTTGATAATTTAAAACCAATTATCTACATTTGCAACAATATGAATATTATTTAATAAAAACTATAACAAAAACAGCGAAAAACATTTATTGAATTCAAACATTCACAGAATTCTAATGAATGAATGTATCAATATTAAAGAATTAAGCAATGAAAAAGATTATTTTAAGCTTATTACTTGTATTGTCCTGCATAGCTACCAACGCACAAGATAACAATCTGGATTACAAGAGCAAACCAGCTTTTTTGAATTCAATGTTTAACAAATGTGGAACCAAAAAGCGTCTACCTATGAACGCTTATGCTGACCTGCATATCGTTGTGGGTAAGACAATAGTCGTCAAGGGGAAAGCCTCAAAATCACACTTCACTATTGAACCTGACGAAGATGATGTGTGCGACAAATCCTACAAGGTTTACAACGCTCATTTTAACGGCGTAAGCGTACAATACAGTACCTATGCTTATGCTGACGTATTATATCTGACTATCAATAAAGAAGATTATCATATAAACGAATATGATGGTGCCTGTGATTCGCATATCAAAAACTTAAGGCATCAATATAAGAAGACTAAGACCGGAGAAATCCTAACGTTGACTTGCACCAAAGACATTCCATTGTTTAGTGACAATTCCAATCGAAGGGTTATCTTGAAGAAAGGTTCAGTGTTAACCTTTAACGTAAAGAAATGAATTCAGTCTTAATCGTCTTATTTCTCAGTTTATCATTCACTCAACCATATCACAAACAATAGGGACAGACGCCATCGCCTGTCCTTATTGCTATTTATTTGTTGTCTTTCAACAAGCAACTTGTCTACTTGTAGACTCGTCAACTCGTCAACCAATGTCTTACTTCTTTGGGATAATCTCGAACACTTCTGCCTTACCAATCAACTCCATACGCGTTACTTTCTTTGCCACATCAACAGTGAAGAAAGGCTCATTAGAAGTGAATTCAGCCTTCAATTTGTTACGCTTATCATACTGACAAATACGCACAGAACCACCCTCTGGCAATGAAAGCATGAAGGTGTAAGAAGTCATACCACTTGGTACCTCGAACGAAACAGCACCCGTATTCTTGAAAGATGTACCAGGCTGATGATCGAACGCAAGAAGAACATCGCTTGCTCCAGCCTTAGAATTCTCAAATTCAAGCGAAGCTGTACCAGCAGGTACCACTACGAACGAACGAATAGAAGCCCAGTTCTTACGGTCTGAGTCAATCCGACGCAAGCGAATATAACGTGCTTGCACTGGATCGCCCTGCCAAAGGATATCATATTGGTTCTTCATATCGCCCAACATGGTATTCCATGTCTTGCCGTCAACAGAATACTCAAGTGCTGCATGGTCATAGAAGTCGCAATCATCAGTAGAGTTACGCCCCTGAAGGATATGCACCTCACGTACTGCCATTGGTTCAGGGAGGGCTACACCCATCCAGTCACCAGCCTTCTGTGCCTCACCAGAGGTGTAATGTGTTATGCTATCGCCATCGAACATCAAACCAGCTTGGGTAGTCTTAAGATTCTTATAAGAACCGATACCACGTAGTGTGAATGCCTTTTCACCTGAAAGCTTCTCATAGAAGGCATCACCAAGGTCGTCCATAGCGAAGTCGTAGAATGGCTGCAACTTCATAGTTCCCGACTTATGAGCCTCGTAAGCTTTCTTATCTTCCGCAGACATACGGCTCTTAACATACTTACTCCAGAACTTCAAGTTATCACCACTACGATAGAGGTCCATCAATTCGATAGCGCTCTTACCACGTTCGCCTAACTTAGCAAACTCAGTCAGCCAAGGCTTTAGCTCCTTCATCAAGAGATTATCAGTGCAACCAGCCTCAATCTCAGCAGGTGCTTTAGCCACACGTTCGAACTCCTGATAGAGTTTATCACGCTTCTCCTTTGTATATTCAGCCAAACGGAAGGTCTCTGTTTCCCAAGATTCGTCACGACGATAGCCTGTCTCCGTATCGGCAGAATGGATAGCAAAGGTGCGGTAAGCATCCTTTGCACGTGGCATCATCACTTCCAAGCCACGCTCCCAACTGTCGATTGGGTTATAATCAGATGGATTCCATGTATAATCAGCTACACTGTAGAGAGAGAGTTTTGATGCTTCTCCATGCTCCATAGGGTTGCTGACGAGTCCACACATATCTTTATCGGTGAGTGATGTATCTAAACCATAAACAGGACCCTGCAATACAAGGTTGCGAACATAGTCTGTTACGGCATAGTTCCACCAGAAGAAAGCAGGACGCTTGATGCGACTATCCACCCAATCGAGTGTACTCTTTGTCACATCGCTACAAACAACATCGCCTGTCCAGAACACACGTACAGATGGGTCGAGGGTCTTACCATAGATGCTCAATGGTCCGTTCTCGTCTGCCTTTGCCCATAACTTAGAATAGTCTGTAGGACAAATAATCAGCGGAGCAACGTCGCCCTTTGCCTTTACAAACTCCTTTGTCAAACGATTCAACAACTCAACTTGTCGGTTAGGGTTGGTTCCCTCGCCTGAGATATCATCAAAGAAGATAGCAAATGACTTAACACCAGCTTGATACATGAGGTCAAGTTTGTGCATAAGATTCTGATAGTCTTCCTCGTTCCACTTGATATCCTTACCTGGATGAATAGCCCAAACGAAGTCTACACGGTTCTTCTTGCAGGCTGCAACAAGTTCCTTGATGTCCTTCATCTCATTCTCTGGATAAGGCAGACGCCAGTTAGGAGAACTGTGATAAGGGTCGTCCTTTGGTCCATAGATATAAGTATTCATCTTGTACTTACCGTAGAAGTCAATCAATGAAAGGCGTACAGCGTGTGACCATGGTGTACCATAGAAACCCTCAACAACACCACGATAGGCAAATACTGGTGCATCGCCGATTTCCAAACAAGGTAGTTTCTTACCGCCTTCTACGGATGGGTTCTCCATAATTTGGCGCAAAGTCTGTATGCCATAGAATACTCCTAAGTCATTAGAAGCCAGAAGTGTGATTCCCTTCTTAGTAATTTTCAGTGTGTAGGCACCGTCAGTAGTAGCATCACTCTGACCGATCTTATCCAGAACCACTGGTATCTTTACTAATTGTATCTTCATTGGAAGACCCTTGTCAGCACGAGAAAGGAAGTTAAGGTCAGTCCAATAGTCCCAACTCTGCTTACGAGCAGGCTGCGGTTGGTCAAGTTTAACACCACCACTGATGTCTACTGTTCCCTCACCTGTCAGTTTCACGTAACGTGGTGTAGGATTAATAACGAGTCCCTGATGGTCAATCTTCTTACCAGGAACAGGATTAACTAACTGCACTTCCGAACGCTGACTGCCTAAATCGAAGTCATTATCCTGTGCATGGGCTGCCGTAAGGGCACACATGCCCAAAGCGAAGGTCACTAAAAGTTTCTTTTGTTTCATGTAGGTTTTTAATATTTGGTATCCGCCCTGCCCATATACTTTCGTATTAAACAAGCCGAGGATTAAATAGTAATATGATTGCTTCCCTTTCTAAGGAAAAGGGATTCTACTTGCAAAGATAAGGAATTAAAATGAATTTCATCTATTAACTGATAGCAAAAAGCAAAGAATAGGGATTTCTTTAGCTAAAGGATGATTCTCTAACTATCGTATTTTCAAACTATTCTTTGCCTTTTTCATTGCCTAAGATAGCCCTCACATTGTTGATAAAGTGAATTTATAAAAAGCGAAGGCTAATCAAAGATGCGGCTTACTCACGCTTCATCTTTGGCAAATAGACGGCTATAATACCTAACAAAGGGAGTAATGTACTTACTTTAAAGACAAAGAGAATACTCGTTTGATCGGCTAACCAACCAAAGAAGGTACTGCCAAGACCACCAAGACCAAATGAAAGTCCATAGAAGATACCGGCTATCGTACCGATATGATTGGGCATGAGGTCGGTTGCATAAACCAATATTGCTGAAAAGGCTGATGCTATAATGAGTCCAATGATAGCTGATAAAATGATTGTTCCAGCAAGACTACCCACATAAGGGAGCATGATTGTGAATGGCGCTGCCCCAAAGATAGAGAACCATATCACGTATTTACGCCCATAGCGGTCGCCTATCCAGCCTCCAAGAAGGGTTCCGACAACTTCTGCTGCTAAGAAAACAAACAGGCAGAGTTGGGATGTTTGAATAGATACCCCGAACTTCTCTATCAGAAAGAAGGTGAAATAGCTAACCATACTCTCTGTATAAAAGTTCTTGGAGAACATCAATACGAAGAGGATAAACACAAAACCATAAATCTGATTACGCGTATATGCCTTTGCTGTTGTCCATCGTGCCCTACTGCGTTTACGAACGACCTTTAATTGTTTTACATGCCATTTTCCTATATAAATCAGTATAACGGCTAAAAGAAGGGCTATAAACGCAAACCAGCGTACACCACTCAAGCCGACTGGTATCACTATCAGGGCTGCAAACAATGGTCCTGCTGCAAAGCCACCATTGCCTCCTACCTGGAAAATACTCTGTGCTAAACCATTGCGTCCACCAGAGGCTTGCTGTGCCACTTGCGAACCTTGCGGATGGAATATAGAAGAGCCTAAGCCGAACAACGATACAGATAATAAGATGACGAGGAAACTATCGGCATACGAAAGCATAAAGATTCCTATAAGCGTGAACACCATACTCACAGGCAATTGCCACCAACCATGATGCTTATCGGCATAGAGTCCTACAAAAGGTTGGATGATGGAAGAGGTTAGCTGTAGTACCAGTGTTATGATTCCAACTTGAAAGAAGGATAATCCAAACTCATCTTTCAACATCGGGTAAATTGCTGGGAGCATCGAATGCATTGTGTCATCTAACAGGTGACAAAAACTTATCGTGAGCAGAATGCCTAAGGCTGTACGTTCTTCGTTTCCTACTTCTATCGTATTATTTAGCTTCATATGTTGATTATTATCTCCGAACATGCAAAGGTACATATTATCTTTATAAACAAAGAAAGCAAACTTGTATAACTATGAAGCATCAACTGCTTTTTACAAGTTGAATTTCATCCATCGACACGAGCCTCTCTTTATAGGGTGTGGAGCCTCCGCACCACACGTGCGAGGCGTTAGCACAATATGTGCGGAGCGTTAGCACATCATGTGCGGAGTATCAGTACGACTATAGAAAGGGGTGGAATGAGTAGCTATCAGTCGTAAAAAAGATAGCAAAACGCCATTGGTTTTCGCAGATAAGGAAGACTTTAACCATAAAATACGCATTTTCAAACGATTAATGCGTATCTTTGTAGCTGATATAACATTCCCCTATTTGAAGATAAGCGTAAAAAGATAATATTACGGATAGGGGACTGTAATCCACATTAAAACAAACAACAACATTATTAGAAAGAAAGAAGACTATGATAGCCTATCTTAGAAGTGGTTTAAAAAGAACTTCATGTTTATCTCTCCTTACGTTCATCTCTGCACATTCAATGGCACAAGACACTGAAGATTTCTCTCCAGATGCCCCTGGTGCTACGACTGGTGTCGGGATCATGAAACCAGGAAAGATTGATTGGGAAACTGGTATCGTACTTGAATGGGACAGAAGAAACGGTGGACACGCACGTACTTTCACTATCAACACATCTTTGTTTCGTCTTGGACTGACTCCACAAGCGGAGGTAAGACTACAGATTGATAATGTATAACCCATACACCTGAAGGGATTTTTGGGGGTATTGCTAATGCCGCTATTGGTACGAAAATCAAGGTTTATGAGGGTGGAAAGGTGTTTCCAAAGGTTTCCTTTATGGGTACAATACTCATTCCTGGTGGTAGTAATGCACACTACCTTCCCAAACATGTAGGTATTCAAGCTCACCTCTTATTCGAAAACGAATTGAGTAGTAAGTTTACATTGGGTTATGACTTGGGAGGTGAATGGGATGGAGATACAGAAAGTCCTGACCTTTTCTTTGGTGCTAACCTCACTTATCAGCCTACTGACAAGTGGAGCTTCTTCGTAGAAAGCTATAACCGATACAACTCAAAGCGACAGGACGACTGGGCAAAACCAGGACATGACAGCCACTTCAACTTTATGAGTGAAGTCGGAATGGATTATAAGGTTTCACCACGGCTGCACCTAAACACTTACTACGACATTTCTTTCAACGAATTCTCACGATATAGTAACATTGGGTTGGGCATCACTTGGCTACTAAACTAAGAGAAAAAGGAAATTAAGAGAGGAACTTTTCTTTCTATTATATAGGTATAATTCGATTTTATTTCTTAATTTTGTGTCGGTATAAATTAGGGGTATTATGCCCCTATACTTTTGTAAAAAGACGATGAAATTCAAGTATGATGTACTTGTTATCGGTGGTGGACACGCTGGTTGTGAGGCTGCTACAGCAGCTGCCAACTTGGGTGCGAACACTTGTTTGGTAACAATGGATATGAATAAAATCGGTCAGATGAGCTGTAATCCTGCCGTCGGAGGTATAGCCAAAGGTCAGATAGTCAGAGAGATAGACGCTCTCGGAGGCTATATGGGACTGGTAACCGATGCTACAGCGATTCAGTTTCGTATGCTGAACCGATCAAAGGGACCTGCCGTTTGGAGTCCTCGAGCACAGTGTGACCGTGGTAAATTTATCTGGGAATGGCGCACAATACTCGACCATACGGACAATCTCGACATCTTTCAGGACCAAGCCGACGAGCTATTGGTAGAGAATGGTAAGGTGTTGGGTATCAAAACGATATGGGGTATTGATATCTATGCACGTACAGTGATTATCACTGCGGGAACCTTCCTCAACGGACTGATGCATATCGGTAAGCGAAAGGTGGAGGGTGGACGATGTGCAGAGCCTGCTGTTCACAACTTTACAGAGAGCATTACGCGCCATGGGATTCGTGCTGATCGCATGAAGACGGGTACCCCTGTGCGCATTGACCGCCGTTCGGTACACTTTGATGAGATGGAACCACAACCGGGAGAGACCGACTATCATCAGTTCTCTTTTTATGGTCCGCATCGTCATCTACCACAGTTGCCTTGCTGGACGTGTAACACGAATGAGGAAGCACATGAGGTTTTGAGACGTGGAGTGGCTGACTCTCCCCTATTTAATGGGCAGATTCAGAGTACAGGACCACGCTATTGTCCTTCGATTGAGACGAAACTCGTCACCTTCCCTGACAAGAATAGCCATCCTCTCTTCCTCGAACCAGAGGGCGTTGACACGAATGAGATGTATCTGAATGGCTTTTCTTCAAGTATGCCTTGGGAGGTACAGTTGGATGCTATACATAAGATTCCTGCCCTGCGTGACGCTAAAATCTATCGTCCTGGCTATGCTATCGAGTATGATTACTTTGATCCAACACAGCTAAAACAGTCTTTGGAGTCGAAAGTAATCGAAGGTTTGTTCTTTGCTGGGCAGGTGAACGGTACGACAGGATACGAGGAAGCTGGCGGACAAGGCTTAGTGGCGGGTATCAATGCCGCCCTACTCTGCGCGGGTAAGGATCCTTTCGTAATGAATAGAGACGAGAGTTATATCGGTGTGTTGATTGATGACCTTACTACAAAGGGCGTTGATGAACCTTACCGTATGTTTACTTCGCGTGCAGAATACCGTATTCTCTTACGCCAAGATGATGCAGATGCTCGACTGACGGAGCGTGCTTATAACATAGGTATAGCTAAACAGGACCGTTATGACTGGTGGATGCAAAAGAAGGAGCATATCAATCGGATTCTTGATTTCTGTAACAACACTTCTGTTAAGCCTGATGTTGTAAACGGTTTCTTGGAGCATTTGGGTACTTCTCCTATCAAGGGAGCAACGAAGATAGTAGACCTTGTTGCACGTCCACAGGTCAACTTTGAGAACCTTTCGGCTGTAATTCCAAGCCTTAAAGAGGCTATCGAGGCTTCGCCGAACCGTAAAGAAGAGATTGCTGAGGCTGCTGAAATCAAGCTAAAGTACAAAGGCTATATCGATCGTGAGCGTGTATTTGCTGAGAAAATGCGACGTCTTGAAGACATTAAAATCAAAGGACACTTCAAGTATAGTGAACTACACGACCTCTCTACAGAGTGCCGACAGAAGTTAGAACAGATTCAACCGGAGACGCTCGCACAAGCAAGTCGTATTCCTGGAGTGAGTCCAAGCGACATTAATGTACTGCTTGTCCTCATGGGAAGATAACTTTCTTTGGACAAATAAGTCCTAACACGTGGATAAAAGGAACACTCCTAAAGGTTAAAAAACGCCTGTTTCACGTGAAACAATAGCATAAAACAAAACTATATAACAAACTGAAAATGAATAAAAAACTATTATTAGACAACCTGAGATGTATCCCGGATTGGCCTATTAAGGGTGTTAACTTCCGTGATGTGACTACCCTATTCAAGTCACCTGAAGCTCTTCAGGAAATTACTGATGAGATGGTTGATCTCTACAAAGGTAAGGGTGTAACCAAGATTGTGGGTATCGAGAGTCGTGGCTTCGTCATGTCTTCTGCCGTTGCCACCCGTTTGGGTGCTGGTATCGTACTTTGCCGCAAACCTGGTAAGCTTCCTTGCGAGACCATTCAGGAAAGTTATCAGAAGGAATATGGTGTAGACACAATCGAGATTCATAAGGATGCTATCAATGAGAATGACGTTGTTTTGCTCCATGATGACCTCCTTGCAACTGGCGGAACGATGAAGGCTGCATGTGACCTTGTTAAGAAGTTTAATCCTAAAAAGGTGTATTGCAACTTCATTATCGAACTCCATTCGGAATTTCCTAACAGTCGTGACCAGTTCGATAAGGACATTGAAATTACTTCTTTACTCCAATTCTAACCAGCAAGACTGTGACAAAAATCTTTCCTCCCCACCTTTTTTATATGGAAAAGAGGAAACGAAATGAAAATAAAAAGAAGAGGAGTAACCCAAACAAAGGGTCGCTCCTCTTTTCTTTAAAAGTACATCATCGAGGCTTGTAAACCGTCACTACGATACCAAGATTTGGTCACTAACTATCGTGCCAAGCCTTAGCACCATATGTGTCAACGTGAAGCACCATATGTGCCAACGTAAAGCACGGTTCGTGTTCCACGTGAAACAAAACGCTTTAAAAGCCCTTTATACAAAGGAGTTACGCAAAATGAATAAAGAAGATAACTTGAAGCGAACTGCATATCTTAAGAACATTGTTCTCAATATGCCTGAGAAACCAGGCACATATCAGTTCTATGATAATGAGAAAACAATCATCTATGTTGGCAAGGCGAAGAACCTTAAAAGACGTGTGTCTTCCTATTTCCATAAAGAGGTTGACCGTTTTAAAACGAAGGTGTTGGTTTCTAAGATTCATGACATTTCATATTCTGTGGTCAAAACAGAAGAAGATGCACTTCTTATAGAAAATCAACTTATCAAGCAATACAAGCCTAAATACAACGTATTGCTGAAAGATGGTAAGACTTACCCAAGTATTTGCGTAACGAATGAGTATTTCCCACGTATATTCAAAACACGTACTATCAATAAACGTTATGGTACTTTTTATGGTCCATATAGCCATATTGGAAGTATGTATGCAATTCTTGATATCATTAAGAAGGTATACAAACCGCGCACTTGTCGCTTCCCTATTACGAAAGAAGGTATCGAACAGGGTAAATATAAGCCTTGCTTAGAGTATCATTTACATAACTGTGGAGCACCATGTATCAATAAACAGAGTTATGAAGATTATCAAGAAGCGATAAAACAAGCACGTGAAGTATTAAAAGGAAACACTCGTGATGTGCAGAAACTTCTGAAACAAGAAATGGATAAATATGCGGAGGAATTGCGATTTGAGGAAGCTGAATTATGTAAACAGCGTTATTTAGCCCTCGATAACTTCGCAGCAAAGAGCGAAATCGTAAGTCATACGATTACAGATGTTGATGTTTTCACTATTGTAAGTGATGATACAAGAAAGAATGCGTTTATTAACTATATCCATGTAACTAATGGTGCAATCAATCAAAGCTTTACTTACGAATACAAAAGAAAACTCGATGAATCCGATGAAGAGTTGCTAAATGAGGCCATTCCAGAGATACGTGAACGCTTTAATAGTACCGCAAAAGAGATTATCGTACCTTTTGAACTTGATTTTAAAGTAAAGGGTGCTGAATTCTTCATACCACAACGTGGTGATAAACATCATCTATTAGAACTCTCTGAGATGAATGCTAAACAGTATAAGTTCGACCGATTAAAACAGACTGAAAAGCTAAATCCAGAACAAAAACAGACACGTTTAATGCGAGAACTCCAAGATAAGCTGAAGTTATCGAAGCTTCCTTACCACATAGAGTGCTTCGATAATTCAAATATCTCAGGTTCTGACGCTGTTGCTGGCTGCATAGTATATAAAGGAATGAAGCCATCTAAGAAGGATTATCGCAAATACAACATCAAGACTGTTGTAGGTCCCGATGACTATGCATCCATGCAGGAGGTGGTAAGACGACGTTACAGCCGTATGCAAGAAGAAGGAACTCCCCTACCCGATCTCATCATTACCGACGGTGGAAAGGGTCAAATGGAGGTTGTAAGAGAAGTTGTTGAAGACGAACTCCACCTCAGTATTCCAATTGCAGGACTTGCCAAAGACGATCGTCACCGCACAAACGAGCTTCTTTTCGGCTTCCCACAGCAGACAATAGCACTCGACATCAAGGGCGAACTCTTCAAAGTTCTTACCCAAATACAGGACGAAGTGCATCGTTATGCCATCTCTTTCCATCGAGATAAACGTTCTAAAACACAGCTACACAGCGAGTTAGACGACATAAAAGGTATCGGACCAAAGACAAAGGATGCACTTTTAAAGAAACTAAAGACTGTAAAACATATAAAAGAAGCTGATTTACAAGAACTTACAGAAGTAATAGGAGCAAGCAAAGCAACTATTGTCTATAATTATTTCCACGCTAATCAGTAACTAATTAAAATAAATATTGTACATTTGCGATATGAGAATTGTAATACAACGTGTTAGCCATGCCTCTGTTACTATCAATCAGCAAGTAAAGTCTTCTATTGGTACAGGATACCTTATCCTATTAGGTATTGGTAAAGACGATACTGAAGAAGATATCAACTGGTTGGTAAAAAAGATCATAGGTTTGCGTATTTTCGACGATGAAATGGGCGTAATGAACCGCAGCATCATGGATATTAATGGCGAAATTCTCGTTGTTTCACAGTTTACACTGATGGCAAGCTATAAGAAAGGGAACCGTCCAAGCTGGATTCATGCAGCCCCACACGAGCTCTCTATTCCACTCTATAATCGTTTCTGTGACGCTATAAGCGAAGCTATTGGGAAACCAGTAGGCACAGGAGAGTTCGGTGCAGACATGAAAGTAGAACTCCTCAATGATGGTCCAGTAACAATCTGTATGGATACAAAGAATAAGGAATAGACGACATAACGTTCATATCAATCATCCTTACAGAACACTTTTAAAGTACTTAGAAACCTGATAAACAGCCAAAAACAGCGATTAAATCGATGATATTTTATCATTAAAGCTATCAGAGCCTATAACCATGTATAGACTTTTTAGCTGCAAATAACCTACGTTTAACATGTAACAATCAAATAAGGAAAACGGAAACAATGACAATAGAAGAAGCACAACAAGCCATTGACAAATGGATAAAAGAAAATGGTGTACGCTATTTTAGCGAATTAACCAACATGGCTTGCCTCACAGAAGAGGTAGGAGAATTAGCTCGTGTAATGGCTCGTACCTACGGAGACCAGAGCTTTAAGGAGGGTGAGAAAGCCAATTTAGGAGAAGAAATGGCTGATGTCCTATGGGTTCTACTCTGCCTTGCCAACCAAACTGGCGTCAATCTCACAGATGAACTACAGAAGAGTTTTGACAAGAAAACCAAGCGCGACAAGGATAGACACAAGAACAATCCTAAATTAAAATAAGACTATTTAATGTCACAAAATAGTCTATAATATTCAAACAAGAGATATTTTGGAGGAAAATAGAGGGTAAAATGACAGCAGAAAAAGACCATACTCCACACTTAGAAATAGTCAACAGAAGTGGTATAAAATAAAAGTATGCTCCTCCCCTACCTTCACTCTACAAAGAAATAAAAACAAACAATATAATAAAAACAAATCATGGGAACAATTAAAGACACTGTTTCAAAAGACATCCAGGCACAAAAAGCCGTTGGAATCGTCGAAAAAAGCGAGTACGAACAAGCCTTATCACAGTACAATCTCAACATCACCGACGAGGAAGTTAAGGCTGCCGTGACAAAGATTATTGCGGAAAAAGTATCAGAGAACGACAACCTTGAAGTAAAGAAATTCCTCTTAGGCAGCGTTGAGCTTACTACGCTTAGTACAACAGACACAGAAGAAAAGGTATTAGAAATGGTTGAGAAAGTAAACCGTTTTGACTCTGAATATCCTGATTTACCACATGTTGCAGCTCTCTGCGCTTACCCATGCTTCACAAAGTTGATGGCAGACAGTCTTGAAGTAGACGGTGTTGACATTACAAATGTAACAGGCAACTTCCCTTCTTCACAGACCTTCTTGGAGGTGAAAACCATCGAGACAGCACTTGCAATCAAGGACGGAGCTACTCATATTGACATCGTTATGCCTGTAGGTAAGTTCCTTTCAGGCGATTACGAAGGCGTATGTGACACCATCAACGAACTTAAACAAGTGTGTGGAGACGTTCCTATGAAGGTGATTCTTGAGACTGGCGATCTTGGCAATGCAAGTGCTATCAAGACTGCATCCCTGCTCTCTATGTACGCAGGAGCCGACTACATAAAGACAAGTACAGGTAAGGAGAAGATTAGCGCAACACCAGAGTCTGTATATGTTATGTGTCAGGCTATCAAGGAGTACTATGACAAGACAGGTATACAGATTGGTTTAAAGCCTGCTGGCGGCATCAATACTGTCATGGATGCAGTAATCTACTATACCATTGTTAAAGAGGTCTTAGGCGAGAAATGGCTCACAAACTACTGGTTCCGCATGGGTACAAGCCGCCTTACCAACCTCTTGTTAAGTGAAATCATTGGTACAGAGACAAAATTCTTCTAAACTCTTCTGTCATCAGTAACAAAAAATTAAAACGCTGAAACTGATAAAATAAAACAAAAGTAACCTATAAGGGGCATACACTTTGTATGTCCCTTTTTTCGTATCTACACTTGAAATCATCTCTCATTTATTGTTCTATCAAAAAAAAAACAATTTTAAATGAATCCAATAATATAGTCTATTTTTAAATATTATATAGATTATATTTATGAAACACCTCATTAAAAAGGCACGAAAAGACAACTTCCAGAAACACAGTAAACAGCAAGAAAAACACACAAATATAAACTAAATAAGCACAGGAAATTATCTCTTGTAGTCGCATAAAACTATAAGTACTCCAAAATAATAAGATAAACAGTATTTACATGGTATCTATAAATCAATCAACTTATGGTCAAAAGCCATCGTTATAAGGGCAAAAGATAACCTATAAGTAGTATTATTGTGAAGTAAAACACCATAAACACATATGGTGCGGGGCATCCGCACCATATGTGCGGACGCTCCGCACGATTGGTGCTAAGCCTTAACATGAGTAATATGTAACATAACAACGCATGTCATTGATAAAGAATAAGTCAATAAAAGACATAAAAAGAGTTTCTCCTTATGTGATGGATAAACCATCATCATAAAGAGAAACTGTCGTTATCATCACAAAAATTAATCAATCTCACGATGAAAAGGGATTTTTTAGCACTAAACAAGTGCAATTACTTCTTCCTTTTAATTACATAATCAAGGTAAGTCTGGAGAGAAGAACGAATACTATCATCCTTAACATACTTATCAAGGAAAGTCTGTGCTTCAGCATGAAAGTCCCACATACGACGTTCAGCATATTCAATACCGCCACTTACCTTAGCAAATTCTACCAATTTATCGATATCTTCGCGTGTCACCTC
This sequence comes from Prevotella sp. ICM33, assembly GCF_000517825.1. Lineage (NCBI taxonomy): Bacteria > Pseudomonadati > Bacteroidota > Bacteroidia > Bacteroidales > Prevotellaceae > Prevotella > Prevotella sp. ICM33. The sequence continues at coordinate 21,441 of NZ_JACD01000053.1, read as the reverse complement.
GTGTGCTTTCACCTTATGAGCTAAGGCAAGCATCTCCTCATTTTTCGTCGAATTCAACGCATAAATAATTGGTAAAGTGAGCTTTCCTTCAGCCATATCATTACCCGTAGGCTTACCAATTTCTGCCTCAGAGTCATAATAATCGAAGATATCATCACGAATCTGGAAGACAATTCCGAGATGTTTGCCAAAGAGTCGTGCTGCTTCAACCTCCTCATCGCTTGCATTAGCCGACTCAGCACCAATAGCAGCACACGATTCAAAGAGCGCAGCTGTCTTACGTTCAATAATTTTATAGTAAACCTCTTCGGTGATTTCCTTATTCTGAATATTCCACAATTGGAGGATTTCGCCATCACTCAACGTACGACCTAACTCTGCAAGATAGCGCACAATAATCTCTGAGTGCGTGTAACTAACATGAAGTAAGGCAGTTGAAAGCACGTAATCACCCACTAATACAGCCACCTTATTATCATAATCAGCATTCACACTCGCCTGTCCTCTGCGAGCAGCCGCCTCATCAACGACATCGTCATGAACAAGTGAAGCCGTATGTAAAAGCTCCAATCCCACAGCCGCATGCTGTGTTGCTTCAGAAACCTTACCAAAGTTCTTAGCCATCAGAAGGATGAGAATAGGACGCATACGCTTCCCTGCTCGTTGCTTGATATGGTTCAAAACCGTACGCAACAAGCCATCTTCGTGGTCGAGAGCATGATTAAAAAGGTCGATGAAATCGCCTAATTCTGTCTCAATCGGCTGTTTTATGAGTGAAAGAGTATCCATTTTTGACTTTAAATTTGATACAAATTTACTCATTTTATCGGAGATTATGGAAGAAAATTAGTAATTTTACAGCTAAAAATAGAATAATTAGTTATGGCAAAACTCTTCCTTATTGACGCTTATGCGCTCATCTATCGTTCATACTACGCATTTATCAAAAGTCCACGTATCAACTCTAAGGGCTTGAATACATCTGCTGTTATGGGCTTTTGCAACACCCTGAACGAGGTCCTTACAAAGGAAAAGCCAACACATATTGGTGTAGCTTTCGATCATGGAAAGACTTTCCGCCATGACGCCTTCCACGAATACAAGGCGCAACGTGAGGAAACACCCGAAGATATCAAGCTTTCTGTTCCACTTATCAAGCAAGTGCTTGAGGCAATGCGCATACCTATTCTACAGGTAGATGGCTTCGAAGCAGACGATATTATCGGTACTGTAGCAACCCGCTTTGGAGCCGATGGAATCGATACTTTTATGCTTACACCTGATAAAGACTATGGTCAACTCATTGGTCCTAACGTCTTTATGTATCGTCCTCGCCATGGTGGCGGTTACGAGATATTGGGAGAAAAGGAGGTAGGAGAAAAGTATGGCATCCCTACCCCAGCCCAAGTCATCGACCTATTGGCATTGATGGGCGACTCAGCAGATAACTTTCCAGGTTGTCCTGGTGTTGGAGAGAAAACCGCAGCCAAGTTAATCAATCAGTTTGGAAGCATTGACAATATGCTTCAACATACTGACGAGATTAAGGGTAAACTACGTGAGAAAGTTGAGAATGCCGTAGAGGACATTAAAATGTCAAAGTTCCTCGCAACGATCCGAACAGACGTTCCAATGCAACTTGACTTGGATGAACTCAAGGTTGAGCAACCTGATGAGACAAAATTACGTGCGATATTTGAGGAATTAGAGTTTAAGACACTTATTAACAAGTTTCTTAATAAAGGTGAATCAAAGCCAAAAACAGACAATAATCAGCTTGATTTATTTGCAGAAAACACGACCAACGAGTCAGATGAGCCGAAAAATGCGAAATTTGAGAGCATAAAAACGACCCCACATGAATACAAACTCGTTGAAAATGAGGAAGAATTACGACAGCTTTGTGACTTTTTTATTACAAAAGAGTTTGTAAGTATAGACACAGAAACCACTTCTACGGATGCAATTAGTGCTGAATTGGTTGGTTTGAGCTTCTCGGTTGAAGAAAAGAAGGCTTTTTATGTTGCCGTACCAGCCAACTATGAAGAGGCGTTAAAAATCGTTCAGATATTCAAACCGCTGTATGAAAGCGACAAAATAATGAAAATCGGACAGAACATTAAGTATGACTATGAAGTGTTAACCAGATATGGAGTGACACTACAGGGTAAGATGTTCGACACGATGATAGCCCACTACCTCATCCAACCAGAACTACATCATAATATGGACTACATGGCTGAGACACTACTCGGCTATCAAACCATTCACATTGAAGAACTACTCGGTCCGAAAGGAAAGAAGCAGAAGAATATGCGCGACCTCTCCCCTACTGACATCTATGAGTATGCTGCAGAGGATGCCGACATCACTTTGCGTCTGAAAAACGTACTTGAACCACGTTTAAAGGAGCTTGGAGTGGAAGAACTCTTCTGGAATATAGAGATGCCTTTGGTACGTGTATTAGCTGATATGGAGCTAAATGGCGTATGCTTAGACACTGAAGCACTGCAAGATACGTCAAAGATATTCACTGAACGTATGAAACAATACGAGCAGGAAATATACAAAGAGGCAGGAGAAGAATTCAATATCTCAAGCCCAAAACAAGTCGGTGACATCCTCTTTGGCAAGTTGCAAATTATGGATAAGCCTAAGAAGACAAAGACAGGACAGTATGTTACAAGTGAAGAGGTGCTGCAGAGCCTTGAAAGCAAGAATCCTATCGTACGTAACATCCTCAATTACAGAGGTATGAAGAAGCTTCTTAGCACCTATATCGATGCCCTTCCAAAGCTGATTAATCCACGTACTGGACATATTCACACATCGTTTAATCAGGCACTTACAGCTACTGGACGACTCTCTTCGAGTGATCCAAACTTACAGAATATTCCTGTACGTACGGATGATGGTAAGGAGATACGTAAGTGTTTCATTCCAGAAGATGGCTGTCTATTCTTTTCTGCAGATTATAGTCAGATAGAGTTGCGTATTATGGCACATCTTTCTGAAGACGAGAATATGATGGAGGCTTTCCGTGAGGGTCATGATATCCACCGTGCAACAGCTGCAAAGATATGGCATGTAGATATAGATAAGGTGACTGACGCACAGCGAAAGAAAGCTAAACAAGCCAACTTCGGTATTATATATGGTATTACGACCTATGGACTTGCCCAGCGTATGGACATTCCAAATGGTGAAGCTAAAGAGCTGATAGAAGGCTATTTCCGCACATTCCCAAAGGTACAAGCTTATATGGAACATGCGAAAGAAGTGGCAAGAGCCAAGGGTTATGCTGAAACACTTTTCCATCGTCGCCGCTATCTTGCTGATATCAATAGTCGTAACGCCACTGTGCGCGGTTTTGCTGAGCGTAATGCCATCAATGCTCCAATACAAGGAACAGAGGCAGATATCATCAAGGTGGCAATGGTTCGTATCTGGGAACGCTTTAAGAAAGAAGGTATTCGCTCAAAGATGATTCTCCAAGTGCATGATGAACTTAACTTCTCCGTCTTCCCTGAAGAGCGTGAACAGGTGGAAAGCATTGTTATCGAGGAGATGCAGAACGCTTATCCACTGAATGTCCCATTGATAGCTGATGCCGGATGGGGCAAGAACTGGTTGGAAGCACATTAAAAAAGAAGAGGCCTCCCCCTACCCCTCCGAAGGGAGGGGAGTGCAGATAAAAAGAGGGATGAGGATAGATGGAAAGTTTATTAATCATCATTTTATAGACTATAATTTAATATTAAGAAGAAGTCTCCCCCTGCCCCTCCGAAGGGAGGGGAGTGCAGATAAAAAGAGGGATGAGGATAGATAGAGAATCTATTGATGATTATTTTTATAGACTATAATTTGATAGTAAATAGACTATAATTATACAACAAGTGCGAAAATGAGGGTAAACTTCGACCTTATAAAGCATAAATAAAGAGGCTAATAACGGCAAATAGAAATCGAAGAGATGAACTGCAAAGTTAGTAAAAAGTATGAGTAAATAACTACCCTACCCGACTAAGCTAATTATTTACATGAAGAAAAAGAATTATTTTCATGAAAAGAAATATTTATTTTCACGACAAGAAATATTTATTTTCATGAAAATAATTTAGAAAGAGGGCTAAAAGTAGAAGTCAAAAGAGGGTGAAAGAATCCATCATCTATCATGCAGAGAATACTGAAAAAGAGGCTTTCAAGGGCTTTAAAGCAGTGTTAAAATATAGAAAAAGGCTATCCATTTAGCTTTTTTGGCGTAATTTTGCAATTTAATCAACCAGAGAAATTTGAATGAGTCTTACTAAGATAGTAAACAAATTGTACTTCCAGCCGCGTCGCAGGGAGCTTGAACGCTACGTCACGGATGGAGAGGCTATCCAGCGGGAAGTCATGCAATACCTCGTTGAGCGGGCGAAAGACACCGAATATGGTCGTAAACACCTGTTCTCAACGATTAAGTCATACGAGGACTTTGTACAGAATATTCCAGTCAACACATACGAAGAACTGAAGAGTGACATCGACCGTATGCGCCACGGAGAACGTAATATTCTATGGCCAGGACAGGTTAGATGGTATGCCAAGTCATCAGGTACAACCAACGATAAGAGTAAGTTTATTCCTGTTTCTCACGAGGGATTACAGACAATTCATTATCAAGGTGGTAAGGATGTTATCGCTTACTACCTTAGCAATCATCCAGAAAGTAGACTCTTCAGCGGTAAGGGTCTCATCTTAGGTGGCAGTCATTCTCCAAATTATAATCTGTATAATTCACTTGTTGGTGACCTCAGTGCCATCCTCATAGAGAATATTAATCCACTCGTAAATCTATGTCGCGTACCTAAGAAAAGTACTGCCCTACTGAGCGACTTTGAGGTAAAACGCGACCGAATTGCACACGAAACACTGAACCAAAATATCACTAATATATCAGGCGTTCCATCGTGGATGCTATCTGTATTGGTACGTGTGATAGAGCTGAGTGGCAAGAAACATATAGAGGAGGTATGGCCTAATTTAGAGGTATTCTTCCACGGTGGTATTGCTTTCACGCCTTATCGTGAGCAGTATGAACAGCTCATTACCAAGCAAGACATGAACTACATGGAGACTTACAACGCCTCTGAGGGCTTCTTCGGTATACAAGACGACCCAACAGACAGTAGTATGTCGCTTATGCTCGACTATGGAGTGTTCTACGAGTTCTTACCTATGGACGAGTTTGAGAGCGAACATCCAAATATCGTTCCATTGTCAGGTGTGGAGGTAGGACGCAACTATGCAATGCTTATCAGTACTGCCTGCGGACTCTGGAGATATGAGATTGGAGACACAGTACAGTTCACTTCGACCAATCCTTATAAGTTTGTTATCACTGGTAGAACCAAGTATTTCATCAATGCCTTTGGTGAAGAACTTATCATGGACAATGCTGAGAAGGGACTTGAAGCAGCCTGCAAGGCTACAGGAGCGCAGATATCAGATTATACCGCAGCCCCAATGTATATGGATGCGAAGGCTAAATGCCGTCATCAGTGGCTCATTGAGTTTGCAAAAGCCCCATCTTCACTTGAGGAGTTTGCTAAGGTTCTCGATGATAAACTACAGGAAGTCAACTCTGATTATGAGGCAAAACGCTTCCATAACATTACTCTTCAGCCACTTGAGATTATTGTTGCACGCAAAGACCTCTTCAATGACTGGCTCAAGATAAAGGGTAAACTCGGTGGTCAACACAAGATTCCACGCCTTTCAAACAGCCGTAACAACTTGGAAGAATTGCTGAGTATGAACCAGTAAGGACGGAAGACGGTAAAAGAATAAACCACCTTTAAAGGATAAAAAAGTAAAAGGGTAAAAAAGTAAAACAGCGATATGAAGAAGATAAGACAAAGATATTGCCAAGGAGTAATGGGTGGAAAGGATGGCTTTTCAGCTAAGATCAGCCATTGCCTTTCGGTGTTTTACCAACAACGTGTTTTACCATTCTACCTTTTTACCCTCTTAGTTGTTGTTCTTTCTTCTTGTGCCAAGATGGGACAACCTGACGGTGGATGGTACGATGAGACGCCACCAAGAGTATTAGGTGCCTCCCCTACTGAACGAGCAACCGACGTAAACAGTAAGAAGGTCAATATCTATTTCAACGAGTTCATCAAGTTGGAGAATGCATCAGAGAAGGTTGTTGTCTCTCCCCCACAGATTGAAGCTCCTGAAATTAAGGCTACTGGTAAACGTATCACAGTAAGTTTACAAGACAAGTTGCAGCCTAACACCACCTATACCATCGACTTCTCTGACGCTATCACAGACAACAACGAGGGTAACCCATTAGGAAACTACACCTATAGTTTCTCTACTGGCGACCATATCGATACACTCGAAGTGGCTGGTTATGTGTTAGAAGCTGAGAATTTAGAGCCTGTAAAGGGTATTCTCGTGGGCCTTTACAGCAATCAGAACGATACAGCTTTCCAGAAACAACCAATGCTTCGTGTCTCACGTACCGACAGTCGTGGTCATTTCAGCATACGAGGTGTTGCCAAGGGTGACTATCGTATCTATGCACTACAGGACATGGACGGCAACTATATGTACAATCAGAAGAGCGAGAAGTTAGCTTTCACGCCCGAAGTCATCATGCCATCATGGAAGCCAGACATACGACAAGACACGCTATGGATTGACTCCTTGCACATCAAGGATATCAAACAGGTGCCTTACACTCACTTCCTTCCAGACGATGTGGTGCTGAATTCCTTTACACCTACACAAACAGATCGCTACTTCCTCAAGTCTGAACGCAAGGACCCTAACCACTTTACGCTCTTTTTCAGCTATGGTGACGCCGACCTTCCACAGATAACAGGACTCAATTTCAACGCTAAAGATGCGTTTATAACAGAGCCAAGTCTGAACCAAGATACGATTATCTACTGGCTGCGTGATACTGCCCTCGTCAACCAAGACACACTGCGAATGCAGATGCTTTATAACATGACGGACAGTGCAGGTAAGCTTGTCCCTAAGACAGATACATTAGAGATACTCTCAAAGGTGCCTTACGCGAAGCGTTTAAAGCGTCAGCAGGAGGAATACGACAAATGGGTTAAGAAGCAAGAGAAGGCAAAAGAACGTGGAAAAGCGTTTGAAACGACAATGCCTGTCACACCTTTGGAGGTCAGATATAATGTTCCTTCGCAAATGGATCCTGACCAAAACCCAACATTCGAACTCCCTACCCCAATTGCAAAGACGGATACGTCCAAGATACATCTTTACGAAAAGATAGACTCCTTATGGTATCGAGCGAAGTATAATTTCGGTGCTGAACCTGGAAAACCGCGCTCTTTGAAGTTAGTAAGTGCATGGGACCCAGGACATGAATACAGTGTTGAGGTTGATTCTGCAGCCTTTACAGACATCTATGGTAAGGTTTCTGCAAAGTATAAGCAGGGTGTTCGTATCCCATCAATGGACGAGTATGGTACGCTGATAATGACCTTACAGAACATGGAAGGTAAGAACTGCTTGTTGCAGTTGCTTAATGAAAGCGACAAACCAGTGAAAGAGGCGTACGCAAAGAACAACCAAGCAACCTTCCATTACATCAAGCCGGGCAACTACTATCTACGCCTTATCGTCGATGATAACGACAACGGAAAATGGGATACGGGTGATTATGCAACCCAACGACAGCCCGAAGCCGTTTATTATTACCCGAAGGCTATCGAGTGTAAGGCTAAGCGTGATGTACAGGGAACGTGGAATCCACGTTTACTCCCACTCTACAAGCAGAAGCCTGCAGCTATAACAAAGCAGAAGGCTGATGCCCAACGCAAGATAAAGAGACGCAATGCCGAACGCGCTCGCAGTCTTGATATCTCACTACCTGACGAGCTTCTCAACTCGGGTCAGTAGAACCAAAGGATACGAAAGAACAGGTTTAGTAAAACCTATCCATACGACAAGCATCCTCATCTATCCCCTACCGTCTTAAGATTAGGATTGATGAGGGTGCTTTTATTATATCAATTTCGTAATAGATAACGCTCCGCACCATTGGTGCGAACCATCAGCACCATTGGTGCGGACCGTCAACACGACATGTGCTGAGCATCAAAACATCGGTTGAAAATGGGAAGAAAGAATCTTCTAAAGGCTTATTAAGACTACTTTTCAACCAATACAGCTTACTATCTATTAAGATACTGAAATACCAGAAATCAATGCTAAGATACGTCCCAAACGGCTGTTACGACAACGATAAAACAGCTTATAGACCAAGAAAGACCCATAAACGCCTGATAGAAAAGCAAGGATAATATAAACGACATTATCAAAATGAGTAAAGCGCATGAGTATTTGTAAGCTCAATGCTTGAAAGATTCCATGATAAAGATAGATAGTATAAGAAGTAGGAGAGAGGTGATTAAGGAAACGAAACCCATATTTTGCGTATAAGCGTGCCAAAGCAACAGACATAAGAATACCACCCATTGCAAAGAATAAATCCATGAGAGGGCTTTTATTTACGTGTAGACCGATAATTGATACTACAAACATAAATAGGAATACTAAGAAGGCTGTTTTCCCTTTATCAAGAAAGCGCATCAAAAGAAAAGGGGAACATGGAATTGATAAAGCCAATCAGCTATCATACTCTTGGGCTAAAAAAAGAATCCCCGAGTACTACCAAGAGGGTAATGAACACATGAAGAAAGGAGATTTCAGCTGTTTTTTTCTTCATCTTATCCGTATTACTTGTTCATCTTCAGCATACCATACACCATCGCAGCCAGCTTTCTCTGCCTTTAGAAGTAAAGATTTCAACTGCTTTCTGTTTCTTATCTCTTCGTTAATAATGGTCTTAGGCCATTGATAACCTGTCTGTTGAAGAACGGAATAACCCCAACCAAAAGCCTCGAAAGGAATCACCCAGAAGGAAGAATACTTCGTTTCTCCTTTGTCTAAATGTATCACCATCACCTTGTTTACTGGTCGATCGCATTGCCTAACAATACTCTTTGCCATCTGTTCGCCCATCTTACCTGATAGGAAAGAGGCATAGCCGTGATGGAGTAGGCTAAAGGAGGCTGTCAAAAGATAGAGCAATGCTGAGACTATCAATACCTTCTTGTTCTTGATTTGTTCGCAGAGTAGGGCAATCATCAATGTAACAAAGGGCAGAATTGCATAACAGTGCATCACAGAGAAGACTGTCATAAGATTGACAAAAGCCCCAATAAAGAAGGATAAAAGCAGCACTACAAGTGTTTTCTGTAGCTTAAAAGAACGCAGTAGAAGCCAAAGAAAGGGTAGGGGAAGGAGTCCTGTGATGATAACAACAACAAGATGACGATGCTGTGGATGAATAAGACTGGCGTAATCAATAGGGTAGAAGGTCATTCCCAATAACAAAGCGAGGTTGCGTAGAAGTCCTGTTGCAGTTAACTCCATGTACACATTGTCTTCCATATGAAAGCTATCTGTCAGCAAGATGCGGCTAACAAGATAGAGAACAAACACAAGGCAGGCACAAAGAAGATGTCTGATAACATTGTTGAAACGTTCTTTTCCTATACTCCATACGATGAATGGTGGGCAAACAAACCAAATGTAGCCAGACTCTTTAGCAAAGACCGAAAGCAAAGCGCACAACAACCACAGCATAAACTTTCGATAACCAGACAGACTGATGTAGCTATATAAGGCAAGAAGTCCCCATAGAAGCGAATAGACTTGGTTTAGGGAATCAATATTCAAGACCGTCCCCAAGGTGCCTGACGACAAATAAAAGAAAACGACGGACAGGTTGCATGACAACGTACTAACCCTAAACCATTGCAGAATCTTATAGACTAACCATGTGTTGAGGATATGCCCCAATAAGATAAAAAGATGGTTTAAAAAGGGAAAAAGTCGGTAATTAAGTCCGAGAAGATGCCCAAAGAGTACATCAAAAGGACGCCAATAATTGCCATCAGGAAGTAGACTTTGAAGCGTAAGAGGCTCCGTCTGCGGTATAGTATAGTATGTCCAGTCGTCAAAAGTAGGCTGGAGTTGACAAAGCAACAGCAATACCAATGGAGCTGTCAGTAGTATCCAAAAGATTGGATTACGTCCTACCTCTGCCTTCATAGCCTCTATTAATTAACCACTGCAACCTTACAAACCGTGCCATTATCACCGTTTTCGTCAGCTGTTTGCACCATATAAACACCCGATGCAACACGCTTTCCGTTCTTATCCTTGCCATCCCAGACGAAAGAACCACCATTACTGGTACCTTCTGCGACAAGAACTCCATTCGTGGTTACAATCTTTACATCTACATTCTGCGACAAACCAACAATCGTGATTGGACCTGTATAACCTGGTTTTACTGGGTTAGGATAGGCGTATGTAGTCTCATCATTAGGTGAGTCTACAGCCTTTGTAGCATCACTCATATAGGAACAGAGACCATTATCAGTAGCAAAGAACACCTCTCCAGTGGCATCATTGATTGAAATAGACTGAATATTATTAGACAACAGTTGACTATTTGTAGTCGTAAAATGCTGCAACTGTGTCATATTATCTGCACTAATGAGGTAGACACCAGTACCTTTCGTACCAAACCACTTACGTCCTCCGCCATCAACCGATATTGCAGTAATATCAAGACCAGCGAGAAGATAGTCTGCAAGATTGGTTCCATCGTTACGCGGAACCTTAACTTGTACAAAGCGATAGTTATCCTGTTCGTTCATTTGAGATCGCTGAAGAAGCATCGGACCAGCCGTTGTTCCCACCCAAATATTATGGTCTAAGTCTTCTGCCCAGCAGTGAACAGCTGTAATATCTACGTTAGAACCATCCTCATTTACAAAGCGAGTATAGGCTTTGAGCTTATCATTCTTAGGGTCATAAGAGAATAGTCCTGGCTGAATCCAGTAATCATTGCAAAACCAAAGGAGGTTGCGACTGTCCAAGCGCATCTGTGATAAGCCTGAGAGTCCTACACCATCTTTCATCAGTTCAGGCTTACTGAAGGAGGTCATCTGCCCATCTTTCGACACACGAATTAGGTTTTCTTTCTTCGTTTGGTTATTGAGTACCCATAGATTCCCCTCTCTATCGTAAGCCAATCCGTAGACAAGTACATAATCATTACCCAGTTCTCTGCCTCTGTCTATGGCTCCTTGAAGGATACTATTATCCTTATTATAGAAGGCTACCATCTTACCAGACATAAACTCATAGAGGCCTGTTCGTGCTCCTACATACACATGATTACTATTGCGAGGATCTATTGCTACCGCCTTTGTTCCTATATAAGGATAACCCGTACGAGTCGAGAGATTGTCTTCAAAGAAGTCCCAATCATCACCCTGTAACACCTGTACAATACCCGGATTCTCCCAGTTATTAACGGTCGGATTGTAGATGCCTCCGGTACCATAAAGACGGTTATTAAGGAAGGTAGTCCATACAAAGGTGTTGCGTTTTGGACCGCCAGGATTAAGTGTTTTAGCCTGTGCCAATAGTGCTGCATCAGCTATTCTTGGACGCTCTACATAAGTTCCTACGTTCGTCCAGTTATTTCTATCGAGGAGATTAGCAGACAAGGCAGCACGATATAGTCCGTTACTTTGGCTGGCAGCATAGATATAACCGCCCTCAATATAGCTATAATTGACAGGGAAAGAGAGGTTATAGCTGTCGCTTATCTCTGCTTTAGCAACATTGAGTTTGACAAGTCCAAAACCCGTAGAGACGTAACAATAGATGCCAGACATATCAATACCATTGACGGTTTTGTCTGCCATTGTTGTCTTTAGATAGTAATCCGGCACATTTATAACATTACCTCTATCATCTAACAGGTCGATATTATTATTCGAATAGAGGATAACCAACCGACGAGCTGTCTTATTCCAAGCAATGAAACGGATATCCGTATCGCTCAAACCATTGACTTTATCGTAGGTCTTTATACTCTGATCGTTCTTGTTATAGGCATAAAGGCTATTGGAAGCAAGCACATACAACTTGTTACTTCCTTCTTCAACCCACTGTACATCACTGTAAGCAAGATAATTTTTCCATGTTCCTACACCACCTGCAAGGGCAGTTACAACAAGAGAAAAGAATAGAATAAGCGATAGGAAATATCTTTTTATTGTCATATAGCGTTCTTTGTGTAATGTAAATAATACAACAGTTTATAGATATTAAACCAAAAAACCTTCGGTTTATTGCCTAAGAGGCAATTCTTTATAGGCTCATTAAATAGCTTATAAGCTGTTACGAAAAGTGGAGAGAGGTGTAAATGCTCGATACACTCGGCTTTATCAAGTAGACGAGAGTAGCCTTTCAATTCGTTTCTGAACGTAAAGAGCGTGCGCAAAGCTTCTTCTGTCTTTGCAAGATAGCTTGCGTTATCCTCGAAATCACAGAAGAGTATGGGATTTTCTATATGCTTTATTACCACTTGTTGCTGCTGGAACCGTTTGCCTAAGAGTACATCTTCATAACCATAATGGCTGATGTTCTCATCATAAGGCTTCTCACCTAAGACCGAACGGTGTACAAGTAGATTTGTTGCTAAATGCTGATAAGGCTGACTTTGACGGCTCTCAACGGTATTAATTGCTTCACATTGCCGTTCATAACGGTATCTCAGGTTACCTTTCCATTGGTCAGGATTACCCCCTATGACTATTCCTCCAACTACAACATCTCCCTCTGTCTGCAGATAGTTGCGAATGAAGGAAGGGTTATTCAACGACAAATCGCCATCAATAAAGAGCAGCCTATCACCCTTAGCCTGCGACACAAGGAAGTTGCGAATAGCCGAACGCCCCACGTTCTTCTCCCTGATAATATAGCGAACATGGGGTAGGTTCTCTATCGTTCGGTTCTCTTCTACGAGGCAGTGCCTCGTAGCACGGGACCTAACAGCAGCGGAAGAGCAGGGTAGGAGAGGGCTGGCAGCTATGCTATCGGGGGGTGATAGCACACTATCGGAGCTTGACAAAGAGCCATCATCAGCTACAATAATCTCAAATTCAGTACCACATTCCACGCACTGGTGCTGTAACTCTGTCACCAAAGCTTCACAATGGCAGTTATAAACAGGGAGAAGAATAGACAACATAGCAGATATTAAATGGTTATATTCCTAATGTCAAACAAATAACACATAGGCTACTTAGCTTCGAATCAGGGCTTGTCAAGCTAACAAAAACAGCCTTTTCATTCGTTATTATCAGGCAATAGGCAGAACAAAGGAACTGTCTTCCACAAATTATTTTCATGAAAATAAATTCTTTTTTACGTGAAAAGAAATATTTTTCTTCATGAAAAGAAATATTTATTTTCATGAAAATAATTCGGAAAAGGGTATTTATCGAAGTCTAAAAGGGGGCTTTTATGGTTTTACTTTGTTAGCTCTTTCCCTCTTAAAAAGCCCCTTTAGCCTTTTTACTCTTTTATTCTTTCAGCCTTCCTAAGTATTCCGCCAACTTCTTCACAGCCCTTGCACGATGAGAAATCTGGTTCTTTATCTCCTCACCTAACTCTGCAAAGCTCTTGTCATAACCCTCTGGAATGAAGATAGGGTCATACCCGAAGCCCTCTGTACCATGCTTCTCAGTAGCGATTCTACCCTCTACCTTACCTTCAAACTGGTGTTCTACACCATCAATGATAAGGGAGATAACCGTACGGAAGCAAGCCTTGCGATTGCTTTGACCTTCTAAGTTTGCCAACAGCTTACGCATATTAGCCTCGCTATCGTGGTCGGTTCCCTCTGCATAACGAGCTGAATGTACACCGGGTTCACCACCGAGTGCCTCCACCTCAAGTCCTGTGTCGTCAGCAAAACAGTTCTGACCGTAGTGTTCAACGACGTAAGAAGACTTCTGACGTGCATTCTCCTCCAGTGTTGCCCCAGTCTCAGGGATATCCTCATGACAGCCAATCTCAGCCAAAGAAACGATTTCAAACTCCTTTCCAAGGATGTCCTTTATCTCCTCGAGCTTATGTTTATTATTCGTTGCAAATACTATTTTCATCTCTATAAAACGTTTTTAAAATGCTAAAAAGCCGTGTTTGAAAGCCCTAAGTACTATTCCTACAATAAGAACGCACGGTTCGTATGCCCTTAAAAGCTTATCGCCAGTGGGCACACAAGCCGTGCGTCCCTACTAATTAGCGGCCAGAACACAGCACTACAGCATCTTTATTTCTGTTCATTCGCAGGCTTTTTCATGGCTTCAGCCAACTTCTTTTCCTGCTTTTTCATTTCCTTTTTCGCCTTAATCTTTATCTGATCGAAACCTTCACCATAGACACCAATCACCGAACTCTGGCTTACGAAGGCTGTTGGGTCAACCATCTTGATGATACGGAAGATAGTCTTACTCTCGTTACGCTTTGCCAACAAGCAAATAACCTTCATATCATTACCAGTGTACCAACCATGTCCGTCAAGGATAGTCAGCGCGTGCTCGGTCTCCTCAACAATCGCTTTGGCTATTTCTTCATGTTTCCAAGAGAAGATCATGAACTGTACTGACTCGCGTCTCATATTCATCACGTGGTCTAACATAAAACACTCGATGAACATCGTACAGTAACCAAAGACCATCTTATGCAAGCGTTCCATGACATCACCAAACTGAGGGAAGAACAAACAGCTACCCACAATCAAGATGTCAACGCCCATTAAGACCTGTCCTAACGAGATATCATGATACTTATTGACACAGGCAGCAATGATATCCGTACCACCCGTACTTCCATTATTAAGGAAGACGATAGCCAATCCCGTACCCGTAAGGCTACACCCTATTATCAATGACATAAAAGCCTGTCCCTCACCAAGCATCTTGACAAAGTGCCCTGTGGCATCTTTCGGCATCAAGTCCTGTGCAAAAATCAATAGGAAATAAAGGGCAAAGATAGCATAAATGGTCTTCATCAGGAACTTAAAGCCCAATATCTTCAGAGCAACTATCAACAAAGAGATGTTGATAATCATGTAAGTATTCTGAATCTTAAAACCTGTAGCATAGTAGATTACGGCAGACATACCCGTCACTCCACCCGTTACAATCTCATAAGGCATTAGAAATACAGTGAAGGCAGCAGCGTAAATAATTAAGCCAATGGTCAAGAAAAAGTAATCTTTGGCTTCGGATCGGATGAGTTGTTGATCAATGGTCATAGGCTCATAGAATGGTTAAGACGAAGAGACTGTATCAAAACACGACTGTAGTGGATACTAACATACGGACTTCCTTTCCGTTGGAGATTACCGCTGTCAGAGAAACAAACCTGCAATCCTGTTTCCATACAGCCTCTTCTATGGTTTATTGAATAGTTATTTGTAAACGATATTGATAATCTTCTTCGGTACAACGATAATCTTTACGATTGTCTTACCGTCGATATAGTGCTGGCTTCGTTCGTCTTCTAAAGCCTTCTTCTCAATATCTTCCTTCGTTGCATCAGCAGGGAAAGTCATCTGGAAACGTGCCTTACCATTGAAAGATACTGTCAGTTGCACCTCATTCTCTACGAGATAAGACTCGTCCCATGCTGGCCATTCAGCATCGAAGACACTCTTTGTCTCACCACCCAACTGCTCCCACAGCTCTTCTGCCATGTGAGGTGCGAATGGAGCGATGACGATAACCATCTTCTTCAATAGTTCACGGTTAGCACACTTCTGCTGTCCGAGTTCGTTAACACAAATCATAAACGCAGAAACAGCTGTGTTGTAAGAGAACTGCTCAATATCGCCTGTCACCTTCTTGATAAGCTTATGAACGCTCTTCAATGAATCCTTTGAAGGCTCATCATCGTTGAGTTCCTGCTGATAAAGCTTCCAGAACTTCTTCAAGAAACGGAAACAACCATCGATACCGTTCGTATCCCAAGGCTTACTTGCCTCTACAGGACCTAAGAACATTTCGTAAAGACGGAGTGTGTCTGCGCCATACTGCTCAACAATCACATCTGGATTGACAACGTTGAACATTGACTTAGACATCTTCTCTACCGCCCAACCGCATTTATAGGTGGCGGGTGTTGGGTGTTGGGTGGTGATGAGATCAGATGATGATGTGCCATCTTCGAAAATGAATTCAGCATTGTTATACTCTGGACGCCATGCCTTGAAAGCCTCAACATCGAGTACATCAGCATGAACAATGTTGACATCAACATGAATAGGAGTTGTTTCATACTTGTCTTTCTGCCCCAAGCTGACAAATACTGGTGCCTTTGAGTGGTCGTCAGAGTTGATACGATAAACGAAGTTAGAGCGTCCTTGGATCATTCCTTGGTTCACCAACTTCTCGTATGGTTCCTCTTTACAACTGCAACCACAGTCGAAGAGGAACTTATTCCAGAAACGACTGTAAATCAAGTGACCTGTTGCATGTTCGGTACCACCGACATAAAGGTCTACATTCTGCCAATACTCGTCTGCCTTTTTACCCACCAGTGCTTCGTCATTGTGTGGATCCATATAGCGAAGATAGTATGCTGAGCTACCAGCAAAGCCTGGCATCGTATTCAACTCCAATGGGAATACAGTCTTAGCGTCAACCAATGACTTCTCAACAACCTTACGTTCAGCCTCATTCCAAGCCCAAACCTTAGCACGACCCAATGGTGGTTCGCCGCTTTCTGTTGGTTCGTACTTATCGATTTCAGGCAATTCGAGAGGCAAACACTCCTCTGGTATCATATAAGGCATTCCCTGCTTGTAATAGACAGGGAATGGTTCACCCCAATAACGCTGGCGTGAGAAGATAGCATCACGCAGACGATAGTTCACCTTCACACGACCGATACCCTTCTCAGTAACAAACTGCTTGGTCTTGGCAATAGCCTCCTTCACCGTAAGACCATTGAGAGAGAAACCGTCCATACTCTCTTTACCTTCCGCAGGAGAGTTCGTTACGATTCCTTCCTTTGCATCAAAGCTCTCTTCAGAGACATCAGCACCCTCAATCAATGGGATGATTGGGAGGTTGAAATGCTTTGCAAAGGCATAGTCACGACTGTCGTGAGCAGGCACAGCCATAATCGCTCCTGTTCCATATCCAGCTAAAACATACTCTGAAATCCAAATAGGAATCTGCTCACCAGTGAATGGATTGATACCATATGAGCCTGAGAAGACACCTGTCACCTTACGGTCAGACATGCGCTCTAACTCTGTGCGCTTCTTTACATACGCCAAATACTCCTCTACCTCAGCCTTCTGAGCCTCTGAAGTAAGCTCTGCAACGAGTTCTGACTCTGGTGCCAATACCATGAAGCTAACACCAAACATCGTATCAGCACGCGTGGTAAAGATAGTGAAATGACCCTCCTTTACCTCTCCACCTGCTACTGGAGTCTGGTACTTGAATTCAACCTCTGTACCCTCAGAACGACCAATCCAGTTCTTCTGTGTCTCCTTGATAGAGTCAGACCAGTTGACAGTCTCCAATCCATCAAGCAATCTTTGTGAATAAGCAGACACACGAAGACACCACTGCTTCATCAACTTCTGTACGACAGGATAGCCCCCACGCTCGCTCACTCCATTGACAACCTCGTCATTGGCAAGCACTGTGCCGAGTCCCGGACACCAGTTTACCATTGTCTCACCGAGGTAAGCAATACGATAGTTCATCAACTTCTCCTGCTGTTCCTGCTCGTCCATGCTCGACCAGTCACGTGCTGAGAAAATCAGTTCCTCGCTCTGTGCGACATTAAGGTTCAGTGTTCCTTCTTCTTCAAAGTGGCGAACAAGGTCCTTGATAGGCATTGCCTTCTGCAGTGTATAGTCATAATAAGACTCGAACATACGCTCGAAAGCCCACTGTGTCCAGTGGTAATAACGTGGGTCACAGGTGCGTACCTCACGATCCCAGTCGAAACTGAAACCTATCTTATCCAACTGCTCACGATAACGAGCAATGTTTGTATCGGTTGTCAGCTGTGGATGCTGACCCGTCTGAATGGCATACTGCTCAGCAGGAAGTCCGTAAGCATCATATCCCATAGGGTTCAACACGTTGAAACCCTTCAGTCGCTTATAGCGTGCATAGATGTCACTTGCAATATAACCCAATGGGTGTCCAACATGCAATCCGGCTCCTGATGGATAAGGGAACATATTAAGTACATAGAACTTCTGCTTGTTCTCGTCCTCAACAACTTTGTAGGTCTTATTCTCAACCCACTTCTGTTGCCATTTCTTCTCAATGTCTATGAAGTTGTATTCCATTCTTATTTCTATTATAACTAATGTGCAAATTTACAAAAAGTTTCCGTAAAACACTTCGTTTCGATGGGAATTATAGAACGAAAAAATATAATATTCTTTGTTTACTTAGGGCAGAATAAGCCCTTTATAACAATAAACTGCTTTTCTCTCAACTGCATATTGCATGACTTTCACTCCTCCGCACCACACGTGCGAAGCGTTCGCACCATTGGTGCGGAGCCTTAACACCATTTGTGCTAAGCCTCAACACGTCAGTCGTTAAGGGTAGGAACAGGGGGATTTGTTGTTACATTAAACCATTGATAAGGCTCTATTGACATACCATATATGGAAAAAGTATTATCAAAACCCTATTAATCAATACATTAAAAGAGGATTCATTCTGTTTGACCATCTACTTTCTAACCGAACACTGTGAGCTTTTCTGCATTGTAATCTTCTTGCATATTAATAGAAATAGAGCACTAAAAAGGATTCAATTATGGGACATAAAGACAAGAAAGTAAAAATATTTTTGAAATGAATTGCAACTTATTAAGAAAAAACATATCTTTGCATCATATTGATAACTATGAACTTAACGCTTTGACTATGTGGAATAAATTAATACTATTACTCACTGCTTGCAGCTCTGTAACAGCCCTATCAGCTCAGAACACAACTAAAACAGACTCCACAAAGACACAGAAGTTGGAGGAAGTCGTCGTAGCACAAAGGCGTCAGCTTATCAAGAATGATATTGACAAGCTTACGTATGACGTGCAGCATGACAAGACTGCACAGACGAAGACGACCTTAGAAATACTCAAGAAAATACCCCTTGTCACCGTTGACGGACAAGAAAACATCAGGGTTCAAGGCTCTACAAGTTTTAAGGTGTATAGGAACGGACATCCTGACCCAAGTCTTTCAGGGCAGAACCTTAAGGATATTCTCAAGGCAATACCTGCTTCTACCATCAAAAGGATTGAGGTTATCACTGACCCCGGTGCCAAGTATGATGCTGAAGGGACTACGGCTATCCTCAACATCGTCATGATGAGCAATACTAAACTACAAGGACTTTCAGGCAATGTAAACTCTGATGTCGACACTCACGGCTCTGTAAGGCTTGGTACTTACCTAACAACAAAGGTGGGAAAGCTCACGACAACCGTCAATTATAACTACATGAACCAAAGCAGAAAACAAACAGAAAACTATAGAGAGGAGGTTTACAACTACGTAAAGACGGGCGAACAAAGACATGAATATGGGACTAATAGCACTGCAGCAACAATACATTTCGGTAATATCAGTGCCAGTTACGAGATTGATTCACTCAACTTGCTGACCGCATCGACCAATTTTCTTGGGTATAAAGCCGATGCCAACGCACAATATACAAATGAACGATGGGACAAGAACAGTCAGTTGATTTACAAATTCGACAATAATATGACTACCCCAGGCTATTCTCATCTTAATATTGGAGGACGTTTGGATTATCAACATAAGACTCATTTAGATGGAGAAATCCTGACGCTTTCTTATATGTTGGCAGCTACACGACCACACACCATCTTCCGTCAGATGTATAACAACATGGTTAACTTCCCTGTCAGCTATACAAGTTACGACCAGAACACGCGTAAACGCTTCACAGAACATACTTTCCAGATTGACTATGTACGCCCTTTTGGAAAGCACCATAAGTTAGAAAGCGGAACAAAATATATCCTTCGTTACAACAACAGTACGTCATTAATGGACTATCAAGGGACTACCCCTGACATGGAAAGTAAGTTCAAGCATAACGCACAAGTGGCTGCTGCCTACCTCTCATATATCTTCACCGCTGGCAAATGGGCTGCTCGTGCAGGTTTGAGATATGAGTTTACTCGCATGAAAGCGTCCTATCCCGATGGTAGTAATGCTGATTACCATGCTAATCTCAATGACTGGGTACCATCAGCAAGCCTACAATACAAGATTAGCGATGGTCAAACACTGAAGTTTAGCTATAATACCAGCATCAACAGACCCGGCATCGGCTATCTCAATCCAGCCATCATTAGCACACCAACAGCAGTCTCTTTCGGTAATGCAAACTTAGGAAGCAGTCGCAATCAAAAGCTACAACTTGTGTATATGTTGGTTACTTCAAAATTTACTTTGCAATTAAGTCCCTATTATTCATTTACCAACAATGGTATAGGTCGTATCTTGTATGAACAGAATCGTAAAGATGTTTCTACCTTTCAGAACATTCTGAAAAGTAAAATATTTGGTATTTCATCCTACACAGAATGGACTCCATTAACTGGAACGTCGTTTACACTCAACGCTTCCATGCGTTATGCCCGAATCACCTTGCCCACACCTTCTACCAAGAACAGCGGCTGCGGTGGTGGTATCTACTTTAATTGGGTGCAGGAAATACCTTGGAAATTAACATTGACAACCAGTATTGGAGGTGAATATGGTAATAGGATTTACAATCCGTATGCCATTGAAGGACGTTGGTTCTACTATAATTTCACCTTAACACGTCTCTTTTTTAAAGACAAGCTAACAGTATCTTTATCAGCAAATTCGCCTTTCAGCAAAGATAAAACAACTACATATAATATCGTTCGAGGCGATTATACTGGTTATGAACGCTCCGTTATGTACCCTCGATACTTTAACATCGGATTTTCATGGAGCTTTGGTAAGTTAAAGGCAAGCGTCAAGAAGGCTGTACGAAGCATTAAAAATGATGACTTAGTGGGTGGAGAAAAGAAGTAGAAACAGGTCGGCAGGACTGCATAAATGGCAACTTAACGCACCTATTTTTAGGTTCTTCCGTTAAATGTGTGGATACTTTTCCTATTGCTTTAACGGAAGAATCGAAGTTACTCATTAAACAAAAACCATGGCTAAGACAGTCAACTTTCTGTCCTCTTATCATCCTCTGACATTGAAAATCATTTCTTTTTAGACTTCAAAAATATGCAGATAGAAGTTTGAAAAATCATTACACAATTTCAAAGAAAACATCTATAACTAACGGCAAAAACACATATAAGAAGCAGGTTTGCAATCAACAGAGAATCAATTAGTTACCAAATGGAAAAATAAAAGGTGCTTAATTGGACTTCAAAAGGGCGTTAGTAAGGGTCTTAAAGGGC
>NZ_JACD01000052.1:0-39455 GCF_000517825.1 Prevotella sp. ICM33 | reverse complement strand
GGTGCCCTTTAAGACCCTTACTAACGCCCTTTTGAAGTCCTATTAAGCACCTTTTGAAACACTGTTTCGTAACTTCTTTATAGCGAGAGGGTTACAAAGGTAGACGAAAATGCCATTCTTTAGGCTTTTTTCGGTATAAAAGCACAAGAAAATGTAAAGGAAATTCAGAAACAACAAAACGTCCTCAGCAATCTGAAAGCAGATTGTTGAGGACGTTTTATATGATTTTAGGGAGCTATTTATAGCTCGATTTCCACTTATTACAGGCTCTCTGGAATCTGTTTCTTCGGACTGATACCTAATGTTTTTAATCCTTCTAATCGGCGGACGATGTTACCCTTACCCTCGTTTAGCTGACCCTTCGCCCTGTTGAAATCCTGCTGTAGGCGTTCGATGTCGGCACCTAACTTTACGAAAGTCTCTGCAAAGGTGACGAACTTATCGAAGAGTTCGTTTGATTGGTGGAGGATTTCCTCTACATTCTTTGTCATACGGAAGTTCTGCCACATCGTATGTGTCAGCTGCAAAGCCATGAGAAGATTGCTTGGACTCAGAATGATAATATGCTTACGATAAGCATATTGCAAGATAGATGGGTCAGTCTTCAAGGCAGCAGAATAGCCACTTTCGTAAGGAACGAACATCAGTACAAAGCCAATACAGCCCGGTACAAGTTTCTCGTAGTTCTTAGCCGACAGTTCGTCGACATGCTTCTTGATAGAGGAAACATGTTCCTTCAAATAGCGTTCACGCTCCGTAGCATCCTCTTCTCTGATTGCTGCCTGATAAGCCGTCAATGAAACCTTAGCATCTATCACGGCACGTTCTTCGTTCGGGAAGACAATCACGGCATCTGGTCGGAAGTTATTACCGTCCTTGTCCTTGTAGTTCTCTTGTAGAAAATACTGTTGCCCCTGAATAAGACCGCAGTCTTCCAACGTCTTATCGAGAATCATCTCACCCCAATCGCCCTGCATCTTAGAGTCGCCTTTAAGAGCTTGTGTAAGCGAAGCAGCATCATTACCGATACGTTCCGTCTGTTCACGCAGTTCCTTTACTGCCCGTTCTTGATCCTCACGCATCGCCTTGATGGTTAGTTCCTGCTCCGCATGAAGACGTTTCATCGCCTCTTCGAAGGTCGTTTTAATCTCTGTTTTATTGGCAGTATTCTCCTTGCTATTGTTTGTAACAGTCTGATTAAAAGCCTCTAAACGTTCTTTAAGTGGCGCAAGGAGAGCATCCAAACGTTCTTTATCAGCCGTATTCATCTTCTCCCGACTCTCATCCAACATCTGTGCAGCCATATTGCGCACCTCTTCTTGTAGGAGTCGGTTCTTCGCTTCAGCCTGCTTCTGGAGTTCGTTGCGTAGCTGTTCGCCATGCTTTCGCTCTGTCTCGAGTTGCTGCAAAGCATTCTCTTTCACCACCGCAATACGTTCATCAACATTCTTTCGTTCTGTTTCAAGTTGACTACGGAGGACAGCTAATTGCTCACTAACATTCTTCTGTTCCTGTGTTGATCTGTTCTTCATCCAGAGGAGCATGATGCTTGCACCGATGATGATGCCGAGAAGTAGATAAATTATTGCCATACTTGTTCTTTTTCATTTGTTTTTTCCTCATATAAAGCCATGAATGAATCGACTTTATAAAGCCACAGTAGCGCCTCAACAGACATGAATAGCACAGGCTTCTATCATGAGGACTTTGCCACATCGTAAAAGTCACCTTATTTATTATTGGATAAAAGCGTCCGAAACGGTACGATTAGCATGACAAAAATACAAATAAAATGAGAGAAAATCTCCCCTTTTAAAAGAATATTTTTCTGTTGGTAGCATCTTAATTCTAAACATCTCCTTCCCATGATAAGTCAATACTTAACGCCCGTTTAAGCCTTTTCAGTTACCGACTCAGTATGTCAATTTGTCTATTCATCCAATATACGGAGTAAACAACATCAAACACCGCCTTATCTTTCATCCTTACACAGGCGACAACCATCCACCCCCACCTTCGAAAATGACCACATAAAAAAAGAGTTGCAGAAACCTCTACAACTCTTTAATACCCCTTTGTGGACCAGCCTGGGCTTGAACCAGGGACCTCCAGATTATGAGTCTGTTGCTCTAACCAACTGAGCTACAAGTCCTGAATTTCGTGAATTCGGCTGCAAAGATAATGAAATAAATGGAAAAAGGAGAAAGGACGATAAGGAAATTTAATGTTTTAACACATTTTGTTTGCCCGAACATGGGTTTATGGGTGATTTGGAGTACCTTTGCAAGAAAGTAAACATGGCTTTGTAACGAGGTGGAGGTGTCTTTGTGGGGGAATTAAATATGCCTTGCAGAGAAATAAAAATACCTTTACAAGGAAGTAAACGAACTATAAGATAAGAGGATTGAATACAATATATATTAAGCGAGATGAGACGCATGAATTGGTAGAACAGGTTGCAACCATAGGATTCTTTGATGGGGTGCATCGTGGACATCAGTTCCTGATTAGTCGTGTCATTGACGAGGCTGAGCGGTCAGGAATGGCATCGGCGGTCATTACCTTCGACCGACATCCGCGTCAGGTGCTGCAGGCTGACTACCAGCCACAACTGTTGTCGACACTCGATGAGAAGCTGCTATTGCTTTCTAAGACACGTATTGACAATAGTTTCGTGTTACATTTCGATGCTTCGTTGGCTTCACTCTCTGCGCGCGACTTCATGCAAGAGGTGTTGTGTAAGCAGCTGAACGTAAAGAAACTCATCATTGGTTACGACAATCGCTTCGGACATAACCGCTCAGAGACTTTTGAAGACTATGTTCAGTATGGCAAGGAAATGGGTATTGAGGTCATTCGTGCCGATGCCTTCTTGCCAAATGATGAGAAGGTGAGCTCTTCGATCATCAGAAACGACCTCCGTGTGGGCAATATTGAGGCAGCCAATCGGCTTTTGGGCTATGATTATACGATAGAGAGTCGTATCGTGAGTGGCTATCAGAATGGGCGCAAGATGGGTTTCCCAACAGCCAATCTCGATGTGAATGGTTGCCACCAGCTGCTCCCTGCCCCCGGCGTCTATGCGGTCATGGTGCGCTTGAAGGATTCTGTCGGATGGAAGCGAGGGATGATGAACATTGGGCATCGGCCTACTTTCAATGGCACAACCACCTCGATAGAGGTCAACCTCTTTAATTTCACAGGAGATCTCTATGGACAGGAACTCCTTGTAAGTTTCATTAGTAAGATAAGAGACGAACATAAGTTCGACTCCTTAGAAGCCTTAGCGCAACAGTTGAAGCAAGACAAGGACAACATCAACCGCTTGTTTGATGAGATTTATAACATACAAGAGAATATTATTAATACACCCTAAGATTCGCAGAAATGAACAATAAAAACGTTTTGAGCGCAACGCTCTATGTCATCTTATTTGTTTCACTTTTCATCTTGATACAAAGTCTTTCTTTCAAGGGAGGTAAGGAGCTTGTAAGCCTACTTGGAAGGACAGAGGCTGCTGATGGGGATTATCTGACTAAAAATGGTGAGACTCTTGCCATAACGGCAGTCATCAGTAGTCTTGCAACTTTAATTCTTTTCATCGCTACAAAGTGGGCACCTGTATCTGGTAACTATTTGAAGACGCGTCCTTGGGCTGTCCTCATGTGGTCGGCTCTCATAGCTTTAGGTTCGATACTCCCGCTGCAATTCCTTGCCGAGAAGATTAATCTAACGATGCCAGCGGGCACAGAAGAGATGTTTGAAAGTATCATGAAGGTTTCTTGGGGCTATGTAGCCTTAGGAATGATGGTGCCTATCGCTGAGGAGATAGTATTCCGTGGTGCTATTCTACGCGTACTACAAAACGCATTAGGCGAACGCAAACGATGGATAGCCATTGTCATTTCAGCCCTCATATTTGGTATTGTCCATTTCAATTTAGCACAAGGCTTACACGCTTTTTTGATTGGTCTGCTATTGGGTTGGCTCTATTCGAAAACGGGTAGTATTCTGCCAGGCTTCGTATTTCATTGGGTGAACAATACGGTGGCTTATCTTATGTTCAACCTCATGCCACAGATGAACGATGGAAAACTCATCGACTTCTTCCACGGTAACGACCGCATGATGTACGGAGGTCTGTTCTTCTCGCTCTGTATCTTTGTTCCTTCATTGCTGCAGTTAATAGGAAGGATGCCAAAGGGGAATAAATAAGCAGTTTTCCTATAAAGACATCTAATAGAATAAGCGCATAGGAAAAGAGACGATAATGCCTATCCTCTCACATTCCTACCCTCTTTAAGAAACGTGCTAAGGCTTAACACCAGATGTGCGAACGCTTAGCACCAAATGTGCGGAGCCTCCGCACCACTAAATAATACTATTCCTTTGTCCTCAAAACGATAGAGATTAGACAAGAATCGACCATCACATAGGCTGTTGAGAGCCATGTAATGGTCGATTACTTACTTATAGACTTTACTGTTAGCGATTACATATTATCGCACTCCTCGTTCTCATGAACAGGGATTTTAGCCTCCTTTGTAGTCTTTTCTGCCTTATAACCGAACTTTTCAAAAGCCTTCTGAAGCTTCTCTTCATTGGTCTTCTGAGCATCGTAGGTTACATAAACTTTCTGTTCTTCTACACTTGTCTTAATCTCCTTCACACCCTTTGCAAAGCGGAGGTTGTTCTTTACTTTCGCCTCACAGTTAGCACAGTGCATCTGTGGAGTAGTTGTGAAGATAACGGTCTTAATGTCTTTGGCTGTTGCAATCATGGCTACCATGAGCATCAGCATTGTGAAAATAGCTTTTTTCATAATTGTTCTTTGTTTAAGGGAGACGTCCGAAAGCGTGTTTCAAGACGTCTCTCTGTGTTGTCGATTATATTATTCTATTGTGAAAAATGTATGTTTATTGTCGTTTACCGAGGTTCAGACGGATACCAACATATGCCATTGCACCCTCAACAGGACCATAGACCATTGTTGGTTCGAAGCCGTTAGCCCATGGATTTTGATAACCAATGATTGGGTTCTTCTGCTTGTAATTGGTAAGGTTTTCCCCACCTATGTAAAGCGAGAAGTGGCGGAAGTAGCGTGTCACCTGGCCACTCAGCTGTCCGTAAGCCTTATAGCTGCCTGCCCATGAGCGTTCGCCCGATGCTAAGGTGTAAGATTCTGGCATTCTACCACCTCCGTTCAAGGCTGCAGTAGCATCAAACTGCCAGAGTCCTAAAGGTGTTTTATAGCTGAGTGTTAAGAGTCCTTTGTAACGACTCTGCAGTGGTTTCCACATCAGTTTTCCTCCATACGTCGCCTTAACGAGGTTATATCGGTAGGCTGCTGTCAGCTCAAGACCCTTGAACAAAGGATAAGAAGCATCGATTTGGAAGGTATGCGAGAAACTCTTTCCATTGAGATTTGTGATGTGCAGCTCCTGTGGATTACTGTCATAGTCAATCAACATCTGAGAAAGGAAGTGCGTGTAATAGTAATCAGTATTGATTTTCAGCATCTTGTTTCCTATTGGAATGTTGAAATTAAGACTCGCACCATAGTTCCATGCAGCCTCTTGATCAAGCTTATCGATGATAAGGCGGCGGCCCGAAGCCATGAGGTAATTGTTCTCAGCCAGTGCGTGCGGACTGCGATAGCCCTTACCTGCAGAGAGACGGAGGGTCAGGAAGTCGACTGGCACCCATTTCAAGTGGAAGCGAGGAGTGAAGAACGTACCGTAAACATTGCTATGATCGACGCGCAATCCTGCCATAGCGATGAAGCGACTATGCAGATTATAGGTGTACTGAACGTATGCGCCCGGTGTTGTCTCACTCTCAATGCCACGCGTGAGAGGGTAGATATTACCGTAATCAGAAGGCACAGCCGTTGCTGGGAGTGTCAGCGTCTGATGCAAGTAATCATGGTTGAGACTCAAACCAGCAGAGAGATTGTGCTCATCGGTGAAGTTTGTCTCAAACATAAGTGATGCATAAGCATTCTTTTCGTTGACATCATACTGCTTAATACCATATTGCGCCTGCTGCTTGTGCATAGATACATTACCCATCAAAGCGATGTTTGTGGCGTGTTCCTTATTGAGAACAAAGGCATGTTTCATATAAGCCTCGTAGCGGTCGGTGCCGATATCAATGCGATAAGGATTCGTTGCAGCAGCATGAGGAGTCTGACCACTCACGCGATCTTCCTTCAACAGCGACAAACCAGCATGTAAGATATAATCGCCCTTCTTCCAAAACCAACGGTTCTGCAGGTTGTATTGTCTCACCTTTGGGGCATCTTGGAATCCGTCTCCATTGCCATCATGATGTAGCCAGTTGTTCTCATAGTGGGCAAGGATTTCCGTACTGAGGTTCTTGTTACCATTGATATGAATGTTACCATCCGCATTTGCCTCGAATCTTCCCACCGTATTGCCATAGAGGTTGACACTCATACCTGTTGGATCTTCAGGTTTAACGTATTCTACATTAATCTGACCTGTCATCGCTTCGTAGCCATTCTTGACGGATGTATTACCCTTACTCACCTGCATACTCTTCATCCAACTGCCTGGAACATAGCCTAAACCGTAAGGGAGGGCAGCACCACGGAAGTTAGGAAGGTTCTCGGTCAGCATCTGAACATACGTACCACTAAGACCAAGGAGTTTGATTTGTTTGGCTCCCGTTGTCGCATCTGAGTAGTTTACATCTACTGAAGCGTTGTTGACAAAACTCTCTCCAAGATTACAGCAAGCTGCCTTGAAGAGTTCGTCACGTAGGATGTCTTTACCGTTGATGGCTCCAGCTAATGAGCGAACAGAGGCTCTTCGCGTTGTAACGGTCACGTTATCCAATGTCTGATCTTTCATGGTTGCGGTCGTGTCGACAGCAGCTTCCTGTGCGGTAGCAGGTAGGACAGACAGCAAGGTCAGTCCTGCTAAATATATGATTTTATTCATTTCGTTTGATATTCAGTTGTTTTGTAAAGTTTATAAAGCTTATATGGTATCAGAATGAGAAACATACTGATACGACTTTTAGCCCGAACACACTTGTGTAACAGGTACGATAAACCTTCTGTTGCCCATTTCATGAGGAACAGAAAACAACCAAAAATCAAATAATAAGTGTCGTAAGTAATCGGAGATATTGGCGTGGCGGACTATGCCAGAGCAACGACAATATCCTCTCTGGGGCCTTTGTCAAAACAGGCAAAGGCAATAATTGACAATCACTTACGAATTGTGGGAGAAGAGAAAGCTGTATTGGTTGAATGTGGTAAAAGTCATTGTGCGCCATGTCTGTGGGCGACAAGCTTTTTACCTCAATCTTCATGCAATTCTTAACATCGTTATCATTGCAATGACCTTTATCTTCCATCTTAGCAACAGACACATTGCCAGTATGTGCGCACACCACAGTAATGATGCCCGAACCAATCCATACTATCATCGTTGACAATAGAAGGGATAGTAATATGTCTGTCGTTTTTCTCATAAACTTGGCTGCAAAGTTAGATAATTATTAGTAACTTTGCAAGGATTTTAAATTTATTTTAATGTTCAACTACCGCCCTTCAAGGCGAACCCTGTATGTAGGAGGGGGCATTTTGCTTGTCCTTCTACTCATATATATTGTCTTTCGTTGTCTGCCCCCTTCACAAGAGGAGGTGGATAAGAGTGCTGTGACCATTCGTCAGGAGGCATATTACGCGTTAGAGGCTGATGGTAATCCCCTTGCATACTTTGCTGATTATGTCGATTCGGCGTTTGTGGGTGGCTCTATCAATAAGGATTCGATTCATACACGCTGCATGACGCAGCGCGGTTATTGGGTGAACCGACTGCCCATAGTGCCTTCTTGCCACGGACGCATTCTCATTCGGTGGAATTACAAACCCTTAACAATCGTCAACTTGAAAGGAAAAGGGGTGCTAAGGCTTGTTCATCAGACGATGACTCAGATGGATTCGGAGTTAGACGGATTGCAAACGAAGCGCAACGAGATGGGGTATTATCTCCGTGTACACAGCGTTCAGGATTACAGTTATAACAAGATTGCGGAATATCATACCGAGGTAGTGCAGCAGATGGATTCGCTTCGTCGGATGATAAAGGTGTTGGATTCTCTGTCTACTTCTTCTGCCCAACTGCGCATTAGACAGCAAAACCGCTATGCCATTCAGACTTCCTCTAAGAAGGCAAAACCTACTGTTTGCAACCGATTGGAAATAGATAAGAAGAATGATTGTGTACTCTTGCAAACCGAAAGTAAAAGAACACCAATTCGCTTGATTACTCGCTTGCAAAAAACTGGGGCGATAGACGCACTGAACACATACTATAAGACCCACGCAGCTACTATCAGCAGCCTTGCAAAGGGCATTCGTATTGTTGGCGGACGATATGAGGGTGAGAGTCAGAAGAATGTTCCGAATGGTTATGGAAAGTACTATGGCGACGATGGTAGCTTCTATGACGGACATTGGAAGGACGGAAAACGCGACGGCTTTGGCATCTATGTTGCACCACACGAGTATCTACAGGTGGGCGAATGGAAGGCGGATGTGTTTAAAGGTGAACGCCTTACGTATACTCCCGACCGTATCTATGGCATCGACCTCTCACGTCATCAGCACGAGAAGAATAATAAGGTGTATCACATCTATTGGAACAAACTGCGCATTACCGACCTCGGTACGCTGAGTACGAAGACTATCAAGGGGAAGGTGGATTATCCTGTTTCCTTCGCTTACGTGAAGTCTACGGAGGGTTGTACGGTGCTAAACACTTATTACGAGGCTGATTATAAGGCAGCACGTGCGCATGGTATTCGAACAGGTACCTATCATTTCTTTTCTACCATGTCACCAGGTGCAGCGCAAGCAGCCTATTTCCTCAAGTGTAGTAAGTTTAATAAGGGCGATCTACCCCCAGTCTTAGACGTTGAGCCGACCGATGCACAGATTGTTGCGATGGGTGGAGCGGAGGTGATGTTCCGCAATATTCGTGCATGGATGAACCTTGTGCAGAAGCGAACAGGTAAACGTCCTATCCTTTATATCAGTCAGACTTTTGCCAATACTTACATGCCATTGGCACCCGATTTAGGCGACAACTATCACATTTGGATAGCCCGTTATGGCGAATATAAGCCCAACTTCAAGTTAGCTTACTGGCAGTTAAGTCCTGATGGTAAGGTGCGTGGTATTCATGGCGATGTCGATATCAACGTCTTCAATGGCTATCGCAACCAGTATGAGGAGTTCCTTAAACGCCATTGCTTCTAACTATTGGAGAGTCGAAGACTGAACGCACAAGATAAAACATGAGGTAATGAAAAACTGTCCCTATGGATTGATAGAGGGCTTTAAGGTGAGTATTCCCCTACCCGTTTACTCCTCGTTTTGTCAATATTTTTCCCTCCTTCGATTTTTATTAAGGCTTAACTGGCTTCCAATTAACGCCCTTTTGGCTTGCAAAAGGTGCCCTTTAAGCCCCTTACTAACGCCCTTTTGAAGTCCTATTAGGTACCTTTTGGAAGGCACTCCCGCAACTAATTGATTACAAAACACTTATGGAGGCGACAAAAAGACTCGTTTTTAATTACTTTCCTTACGCCTTCGATACTTAAAATGTAAAATAAATTCAGGCGCCGACTACGAATTTTTCAAATTTCACAAATCGTTTTTATACATTGAATCTTGAGATTTAAACATTGAAATCTTTTATCCTTTGAGGTTTGAGATTTCAACTTTATGATTTGCGTTATGATGACCGCTGAATTAAGATTAGCTATTTATAGCGCATAAAAAAAAGCTTAGAAAACTTATTACTAAGTATTTCTAAGCTTTGAAGTTGCGGGTGCAGGACTCGAACATGCGACCTCCAGGTTATGAGCCTGGCGAGCTACCAACTGCTCCAACCCGCGATATTAATTAAGAACAATTCATCTATAAACCGAGGTGCATTCCTGAATTGCGAGTGCAAAGGTAGTGGTTTATTACGAAACTGCCAAAGAATTATACATTATTTAACAAACTATCCACTCTGCTTTTGCGGCTTCTAAACTCTCTTTGCTACCATTACCGTAGGTAACTCCGCAGGTGTGTGTACCTGCATTTCTGCCCATGAGAATGTCGAATTCGGTATCACCAACGACGAGGGTTTCGTGTGCTTCGATGTTAAAATGACGCAAAGTCTTGAGTACTGATTCAGCTGCTGGTTTCTTCTCGACAACATCGTCGGCAGCAATCAGATAAGTGATATACTTCAAGAGGTCTAATTCGTCCATCAGTTTTGCAAGCGTTCTATGGCTACGACTACTTGCAATAGACATCAGAATGCCTTGCGAAGAAAGTCTTTCCAACGTTTCAACAACACCCGGAAAGGCTTTTACAACACCGGGAACATTCTTCTCATTGAATATTTCGCTATACACTTTAGCACACTCCTCAGACTGTTCATCGCTCATTGGAATGATAGACGAAAAACATTCCTTCAGTGGTAAACCAATCGTTCGGGCACATTCCTCACGACTTCTCATCGGTAAATTCAGACGTTCTATCGTTGCAAGCATCGTGTCGGTAATGAGCTTTTGAGAATCGCCAAGCGTTCCATCGAAGTCGAAGATGACGAGACGAATACCAGAAAGTATCTCTGGATTGGAGAAAAGGTCAGGACAGTAGCGAGGCGTTCTGTTGCTATCACTCTTCATAGGCTCATCTTTCAGCTGTTTCTTTCGCTTAAGATAGCCCTTCACGCGTTTGTAGCCTTCCTTTCCAAGAATAGCAATACCGCCATATTGAAAGCTCTTTGCCAGTCCGAAAAAGACAGTAAACAGTATGCCTTTCGTTGCCGTTGACACTGGGAAAAACACTTGAACGAATGAGAGAATATAAAAGGGAATACACATCAGGAGTACGATAACACCTGTGCGAAAAGACAATTTTTGAAGATAACTTTTAATAGACATAACTGCACGTAGCCTTATTTCAGAACGCAAATTTAGTTAAAAACTTCCTATTATCCGTCATTCTGTACACAATTAAATAATAAAAAGAACTTTTACTTATAAATTCTAACGTTGTGCTTTCGCACATTCCAACAATTATTAGTAAATTTGCAGCGCAAAAATATTATATTCACTTCCCATATTTATGGCAGAAAAGATAAGAATCAAAGACATTGCAGAACGTGCAGGTGTAAGTGTTGGAACAGTTGATAGAGTATTGCATAAACGCCCGAATGTATCGGAATCCGCACTGAAACGAGTGGAAAAGGTGCTGAAGGAGATGAATTATCAGCCGAATGTCTACGCAAGTGCATTGGCTTATAACAAGAGTTACACGTTCTATTGTTTGATTCCAAAGCACAGCAGTGAGGCTTACTGGGAAGAGATTGAGATTGGTGCCATGAAGGCGGTAGAGGCACGTAGAGACTTTTATATCGACTTGGAAATCATGTATTACAGTCGATTGGACCCTCACTCTTTTATCGAGACCTACCAGAAATGCCTTAGGCAGAATCCGGATGGCGTTATCCTTGTCCCTACGACATTAGAGGTGACACGCCAGTTCACCGACGAACTACACGATCGCAACATCCCTTTCATTCTGCTCGACTCTTATATGCCATCGCTGCAACCACTGTCATTCTACGGGCAGGACTCTATCCAGAGTGGTCGTTTTGCTGCTCGAATGCTGATGCTCATTGCTCAAAAGGAGGAAAGCATCATGCTCATGAAGCAGACGAAGGACGGAAAGATGGCAAGTCGTCAGCAAGAGAATCGTGAGGTGGGCTTCCGTCATTATATGGAAGAGAACTTCCCTAATATTAAGATTTTAGAGGTAAACCTCCCATTAGACGAGGAGCGGAAGCGTTATGACCATATCTTAGAAAAGTTTTTCAGCGAGCATCCAGAGGTACATCACTGTATCACACTGAACTCTAAAGCGCACATCGTGGGTAAATTCCTACTGAAGACGCATCGCCATAACGTTCAGATTATGGGCTATGACGTGGTACATAAGAATGCTGACTGCCTACGAGAAGGGAGTATATCGTTCCTCATCGCACAGCATGCCTACCAACAAGGCTACTTCAGTGTTGACTCCCTCTTCCGTGCTATCGTGCTGAAAAAGAAGGTTGAACCAGTCAACTATATGCCTATCGACTTGCTCATGCGAGAGAATATAGACTTCTATCATAGGTCGTGGGGGTAAAAAGGGGAGCCCCACCCCGACCCTCCCCGAAGGGGGAGGGAGGCAAATTTGCTAAGGGTTAGGTGGTGAAGAAGCCCCACCTTAGTCCTCTTTCGAAGGGGAGGGAGGCAAGAATGCTATAAATAAGATGAAAGAAAGGTAGTAAAAGGGGGATAAAATTAAATAAAAGAAGGTATTGATAAAAAGGGTGATGATGCTTAACACATGACGTGCGGAGGGCTAACACATAATGTGCGGATGCTTAAAATAAGATATGGTAAGTGTGAAAAGGGGATGAATAATAGGTTAATAGAATTCATCAACACCTAACATTCAATAGCTAACATTTAACACCCAATGTTCACCATTTATCATTCAACATCTGCACAATTCATCAACACCCAACATTCAACACCCAACACCCATCCTCCCTCACAATTCATCACCACCCAACACCAAACACCCAACAAATGACAGAAAACAAAAAAGGACTCCTCGCGTTGAGTCCGTTACTTGTGTTCATCGTACTATATCTGGTCACTTCAATCATATCGGGTGACTTCTATAAGGTACCGATTACCGTGGCTTTCATGGCTTCGAGTATCTTTGCTATTGCCATATCAGGAGGCTATCCACTCGCAAAACGAATTGAGATATACAGCAAGGGAGCCAGCACAGACAACATGATGATGATGCTGTGGATATTCGTACTTGCTGGAGCATTCGCCAACTCGGCTAAGGACATGGGTAGTATTGACGCTACGGTCAACCTAACCCTCTCTGTCCTACCAGATAACATGCTGCTGCCAGGACTCTTCCTCGCTGCTTGCTTCATCTCTATGAGTATCGGAACGAGCGTTGGAACTATCGTTGCACTCACCCCTATCGCAGCAGGTATTGCCACTTCTACGGGGAGTTCGCTCCCTTTTGTCGTCGCAATCGTCGTCGGTGGTTCGTTCTTTGGTGACAACCTTTCGTTTATTAGCGATACAACCGTTGTGGCAACGAGAACACAGGAGTGTAAGATGGCAGATAAGTTTAGGGTAAACTTCTTCATCGTTGCCCCTGCAGCAGTCTTGATTCTGCTTGTTTATATCTTCTTGGGAAGAGACATACATACCACAGGACAGGTTGCCAACGTTGACATCTACAGAGTAATTCCTTACATGGCAGTACTGATTTGTGCACTCTTTGGTATGAACGTGATGGCTGTATTGACCATTGGAATCGTCCTCACAGGTGCTATCGGCATCATTGATAGCAGCTACGATGTCTATGGCTGGTTTGGAAGTATGGGCGCAGGAATCAAAGGAATGGGCGAACTGATTATCATCACGATGATGGCAGGTGGTATGTTAGAGATCATTCGTGAGAATGGTGGTATCGACTATCTCATCAAAATGATTACCCGACACGTCAATAGTAAACGTGGAGCAGAGCTAACAATCGCCTTCCTCGTAAGTCTGGTGGATATCTGTACAGCCAATAATACGGTGGCAATCCTCACCGTGGGCGGTATTGCGAAGCAGATAGGCGACCGCTATGGTGTAGACAAACGTAAGGCAGCCAGTATCCTCGACACCTTCTCATGCTGTGCGCAGGGCTTGATTCCTTACGGTGCACAGATATTAATGGCAGCAGGTTTGGCAAAGATAAACCCTGTGAGCATCGTCCCATTCTTGTATTATCCAATATTATTGGGCATCACAGCCTTCCTTTCTATCCTCTTCCATTATCCCCGTCGTTACTCATAACATATCATCATCACCCAACATTCAACACCCATCACCCCCATTCACCACTCCATAAACATATCATCATCACCCAACACTCATCACCTAACACCCAATCACCATGCAATCAATAGAATCATCTGGAATGGACATCATTCAACGCAACTTCTTTCGAATCCTTTGTTCGGGCGCATTCGGCACACAGTCGAACCTCGAACCGATGTCGCCTTTCAAATGGCGAAGACTCATACAGATGGTTGAAGCACAACAAGTGATGCCTATCTTCATCAATGGTATCGCAAGACACGCTATGGATGAAGGCCTCAACCTACCAGAGAGTATCATCACAGACATCAAAGCAAAGCAGGAAGAACGCAAGACATTAACTGCAAGAATACCCAAGACGGTTAGACTTAGCAATGCGTTACTGAACCGTAGACTAAAGAATCTTATCTACAACGAACTGCATAGTATCGACACTTCGATTGAGGCGATTGATATGCTGAAGCTGATTGTCAACAACTCTGAGACGATGTTTACACGTGGTATGAACTTAGGTGGAATCATTACGATGGGCGAATACCTAAGAACTCGGGGTAATAAGGTAGACTTCGTGAAACTCGAGAACTGGCTGAATACTCTGCAGTTGAGTGCTATGGCGGAGCTACAAGGTAATGTTCTCATCTCCGTCTTTGGCTTTGAAGAAGACGAAATCCCCTTCGTTAGCAAGAGTGATCCTAATGCTTACCGCCTCACATTACGCAGTATTTCAGACTTAGCGAAGGACACTGCACACGAATGGCACTTCAAACAAAACGCCGTAGGATTTGTACAAAACAACAGTTCCGTACTTCGTCGCAACGTCCGTCGCAGTCTCCGCTACGTCAGCTATGCACCCATTGAGACAACCAGCAACTTCTTTAGCAACTTCGTCAGGAGCCTTTCAGAGATAGAAGAGTAAGCTTACTAAACCCAAATTGATCATTAGAGCCTAAACAGATTTTGTTTTATTGTCGAGCAGATTGCCCGTCTTTGTAACGCAGGCGTAGCGGGCTACGTCAAGTTGCAAAGACAGGCAAGATGACGACAAGAAAATAAAAGATGTTAGGAAACAACACAAAAATAAGAATTCCTGAAGCATTGTGGTCTAATGACCGATTTGGGTTAAAACATAATAATGCCTTGCCCCACGTGGACAAGGCTTTCTCTTTTTAATAGAATAAGTAGTTTTTCTACACTTTTCGCTCTCATTAAGCATTTAATCAGATATTTTTTGTATCTTTGTCCATGGATAGTTGAAATCCAGAATATAAAAACCTAAATACAAAAATCATATTAATCGAGATGAAGAAAATCTTACTTTCAGTGGCATTGATGATGGCTACATTCTCACTTCATGCCACAGATGCGAACTACCAGGTAGTTCCTCTCCCACAAAGCATTACTGCTGAGAAGGGTACACCATTCGTTTTGGATGCTAACACCGTTATTAATGTTGCAAGCAACGATGAGGCTATGCGCCGTAATGGTGAATTCTTGAAGCAATATATCCAAGAGGCAACTGGTATTGCGCTCAATGGTATGAACAAGAAAGGAAGTACTATTACCTTGAAACTCAATGCAAAGGTTGAGAATGAGGAGGGTTATGTTATCACCGTAAAGGGTAAGAACATTATCGTTGAGGGTAAGACTCCACGTGGCGTTTTCTATGGTGTACAGACTCTTCGCAAGTCATTGCCATTGGAGAAGGCAGAGAACGTAACCTTCCCAGCAGCTCGTATCGTTGACTATCCACGCTTCGGCTATCGTGGTACGATGCTCGATTGCGCTCGTCACTATTTCAAGATGAGCTTCATCAAGGAGTTTATCGATATGTTAGCGCTCCACAATGTCAACACCTTCCACTGGCATCTCACTGAGGATCAGGGCTGGCGTGCACAGATTGACCGCTATCCAAAGCTCACGGAGGTTGGTTCAAAGCGTGCGCAGACAGTTATTGGTCGTATGACAGGACTCTTTGATGAGACCCCGTACGGTGGTTACTATACAAAGGATGAGATGCGTGAAGTTGTGAAGTATGCAGCTGATCGTTATATCACTGTTATCCCAGAGATTGACATGCCTGGTCATATGCTCGGCGCATTGGCAGCTTACCCAGAGCTTGGTTGTACCGGTGGTCCTTACAAAGTGGCTGGGCAATGGGGCGTATTCCCAGACATTCTCTGTGCT
This sequence comes from Prevotella sp. ICM33, assembly GCF_000517825.1. Taxonomy (NCBI): domain Bacteria; kingdom Pseudomonadati; phylum Bacteroidota; class Bacteroidia; order Bacteroidales; family Prevotellaceae; genus Prevotella; species Prevotella sp. ICM33. The sequence goes on along the minus strand of NZ_JACD01000052.1, from coordinate 23,285 downwards.
GGTAACCCTAAGACCTACGAGTTTGTGAACAATGTTCTCGATGAGATTGTTGACATCTTCCCATCAAAATATATCCACATCGGTGGTGACGAGGCTCCACGTATTCGTTGGCAACACTGTCCACGTTGTCAGGCTGAAATCAAACGTCTCGGCTTGAAGGGCTCTAACGGCTTCCCTGCAGAGGCTCAGTTGCAGGCTTATTTCATGAATCAGGCTGCTAAGCACTTGGCTGAAAAGGGTCGTAACATCATCGGTTGGGACGAGATTCTTGAGGGTGATGTAGACAAAGGTACAACTGTCATGAGCTGGCGTGGTGTGAATGGTGGTATTGAAGCAGCTAAGCGTGGCTTGGATGCCATCATGACTCCAGTAAACTACTACTATCTCGACTACTATCAGAGAAAGGATAACACGATGACCCTCATCGGTGGTTTCCTCCCAGTTGAGACAACTTACGGCTACAACCCAGTGCCAGACGATGCTGCACCTGAGTTGAAGAAACACGTTAAGGGTGTACAGGCAAACCTCTGGACTGAGTATGTTATCGGTCGCGACCTCGCTTTCTTCCAGCTCCTCCCACGTGTTGCAGCTATGGCAGAGACTGGTTGGACAGAGAACGATAAGAAGGACTTCGCTTCTTTCAAGGCACGTGAGACACGCCTTAACGAGCTTTACAAGCACTTCGGTTGGAAGACTTGTCAGGACCTCTACAAGGAGAAGAAGTAATCTCAAAGCGTATTAGCACCGTCTAATACAAGCTAAAATATATTCGGCTGATAAGGTGTGAGGGTTATCCTCGCAGCTTATCAGCCCTTTTTTTTTAATTCAAAATTCATAGTTCAAAATCCATAATTATGAAATATACCAGTTTCCCTGTACAACAAAAAAAGGCTGCATCAAAATAGGATTGCTCCTAATTTGATACAGCCTACACAAGTAAACTATAGTAAATACAGCGTTACGCTGCTTGCTATGTAGCCTTCGCTTTATTTCTCAGCAGCTGGGCGAACTGCGAAGCCGAACGCACGGATGTTGCGGTAAAGGGGGTGAACTAAGTTGACATCGAAGCCCATAACATTACCGTTGTGGTTGTCGTTAGGGGTAGCTGTCCAGTAATCACCAAACTTACTATAATAGCTCAAAGTACTTCCGTTTCTTGCTTCTCTAAATCCTGCAGCAGGGAAGAAGATGGTTTCAGTCTTGCTACTATTGGTCCAGAAATTATGACCAAAGTTGTTATTATATGTCTGTGCATTATCTGTACCATCCACATTTATTCTTCCACCATTCAAACCATTCTCTGTAAAGCCTGTGAATGCATCATTAGCAGGTACACTGAAGCCAACAGGAGATGGGTCGTAAATAGTCTTAACAACAGTCTGGCTGTTTGCTTGGTTTTCGGCATACGCTGAAGTATTATTCATTGACCACAAGTTATAGAATGTATAGTACTTTGCAAATCCTGTTGCAGCATCCAGAACGTTGCCTTTATATCCCGCTGTGAAATAGTTTTGTGGGTTCTGGAGGATAGTTTGCATATACATTTCACTTCCAGCATTCCAGTTGATGGTGTTGACAGCAAGTGTAGCAGTTGTACCAGGGAAAGCATCCTTGCGACCCCACTGATACAATGTTGTATAACCAGTTCTTGTGGTAGTAGCTGGTTTCTGTGTAATGGTAATTACTGCAGACTGCTTATCACCGTTATTACCCAGTGTCTGCTCAACCTTTACCTTTACAGTACGTGGAGTAGAATAAGATGTACCCTTCCATGCAGTAGGTTTCCAACCCAATGCCTCATTGGTGAAGTCGTACTTGTTTCCTTGCTTATTGGTAACTGTAATCTTGTCGAGTGCATTCTTTGGTGCAAACCACAAATGCCAAGACCAAAGGGTTTGTTGATGAGTTTCAGTAACGGTGACCCATACTTTTTTACGTCCTTGTTGTCGTTGTTCTTGCCTTTGTGTCTGCCAACTTCTTCTAACAGCTACAACAGCGTTACCACTCTTGATGTTTTCTTTTGTCACCTCAAACTTTATATAGAGATTTCCGTCTGCAGCACGGTAGAGACCGTTGTTAGAAGCTAACTTAACAAGATCTTTTTCGTCAGACCATATAGTCCAAGCCAAATCAATACCTCTATTGGCTCCATTGTTAGTCTTTTCTATCCAAGGGTCGGTAATTGCATTACCATCTTGGTCAACAAAATTTTTAAGCGTATTATTAGCATTGCTTCCCTTTTGATATGCACTGCTATTGGTCTGACCATTCTTAATAGCATTACCATATACTAATGGTATCATATAATGTCCTGGTGCAGAGATAAGATAGCTGTTAGCTGTGTTCTGTACGGCTGCAGCACCAGTAGTATTTGAGAGGTTATAAGGTGCAGTGGCTGTACCCAATGGCGCAGCATTCTGAAGAGTCTTATTACGCTCTGCTACGAGGTCTACAATGTCAGTACCCAAGGTTGCTGTACCCTGTTCATCTACTGTACCACCATTGCTTTGCTCCTTGCTAAGGCTCTTCAACCATGATGGCTTGGTAGTTGTCCATGAAGTACCGTTGTCAACGCTGTAGCCAACAACCTTCCAAGCAACAGGCTGCTTAGTACCATTTACCTCGCGGTAGCTCTCAATCTTATAATTAGCCTGTGTACCATTGTAGGCAACAGCATTAGGACTTGTCGCTGTGATAGTATAAGTCCATGAAGAGTTCTTCTCGCTCAACTTATAAGTACGTGTTGTACCCGCCTTCCAAGAGCCTTTAAGAGGTACGGTAATTTTACTACCATCAGTAAAGAGAACCTCAGCAGTAACCTTGTTATCAAGGTCCTGTGGAATCATATAGAAGGTGTAGTTGTCACGCAACTGTGTAAGGTCAGTTACATTTGAATTAACATACTGGCTTCTGTTTCTAACAATGCTGTTAGGGTTTTCGTTTGTATTATAATTCACGTTGCTAAGAGTCACATTTCCACGTGTATTGTATCCGCTATGATCCCATGCAGCACCAGCTCCGTTGAGATTATTAGAGAGTGTGTACTTACTCTTAATCAATACGTTCTTGAGTGTGATGTCCTTGATTGTCTTATTGAACGAAAGGTTCTGTCCCACAGCAAAACGAATAGCTGTCAAAGCATGACGGAACTGAAGATTAGTTATTGGTGCTTGGAAACGTGTAGCATACTGTACGTTACCAGAGCAAGCAGTCATAAGGTCTACCTGCTTTCTCACGTCAGTATTTACAGTAAATTCAATACTTGGCGCAGCTGTTCCGTTTGGTTTAGTAAACTTAATACCATTGCTGCCGTTTGTGCTTTCTGGGTAGACAGCATAGAAACGGCCGTGAGGCTGAAGCCAAGACCAAGATCTTGTATTATAGAGTATACCATTATTCCTTGTTTTCTCCTCGTTAAACCACTCTTTGTCAATAGCATTTGCTGCAGTACCACGAACACCAGTGGATGAGAAGTCGGTAAGCTTTTCTAATGTAGTTATATTCGCACGTGTACCCGGTTCGAGCTTTACAGGGTTAACACCCTCTACGGTTGTCTCAATCAAACATACGTCAAGATTCTCTGAACTCTGTACGGCTAACTTCTGACCGCCAAGGTCTTTGTCAGTCAAACCAGGAGTAATTGCACCACGAGTTAATGCACCACGCGTCTGAGCATCTTCCTGTGAATCGCTTACGTCAAAGCGAACAACAGCTTCCGTGTCACCATTGTTGGTCTTCTCAGCCAAATCATCATCTGCACAAGATACTGCAGAGAATGCCATGCTACCTACAAACAAGGCCGAGAGTGCATGATAGAAAAATGTCTTCTTCATTATTCTTTATTCTTATCTTTTCTATATTTAATTATCCAACTAACTCGTCATCATCATCGCCATGATCTGGTACAAGAGGCTCTACGGTGACAGAACCATTATTATCTCCTCCAGGGCGTACTGTAGGGCTCGCAGCTAAAATAAAGCTTTCCTCCAAAATGTTACATACCGAAATAGTCGGCCTAAGATAATTTAGTTTTCTTGTTTCTATTGTTTTCATTTTCAATATAATTCACTTGACCCGCAATGATGTGGGTTATAAAAAAATAAGACAGAAAGGAGTGGTTATGTGTTTATAATCTTATCCCTAACACGACAAGAATCAACACTTTGTTACTCTGGGCTATTCAATCTTTTCACCTTCTAATTCTATAATTATTGCAAAATTATAAATAATATCCCAATTAACAATCTTTTCACTCATTTATTTAATATTTTTTGAGAAGATATGGGTAATAGAGGGTGTTAATAAACAGTTATCCAGCCTAATTTGTAGGTGAAAGTACTTCTATTCTATGGAGTTATAAAACTCCCTAACAAGAGCAAAACCGTTATACATCTTACAAGAATAGTTTTGTTTTGATTTGCTGTCACTTTTAACATTTCATGTAACCCCATTGTAAGCTAATTAGTTAAGCTTCGACTTTAAATGACAGTAATGACAGCAAAAATAATTTGAGGTGAATTTGCTTTTTTATCGGCATACATGGAAAAGCGTGTCCTGAGCATATAATGATTACGGATATACCCAGAAAATCGGTTCTTCCGTTAACCCCCAATCGCTCATTTTACCTTTGAACTTTGAGGTTTGAACATTGAACTTTATGATATGGGTAGTTGACGAGTTGACCAGTTAATTGTAGCGATAATTTGTAGTTGACGAGTTGACAGGTTGACGAGTTGACAAGTTTATGAGTTGACAAGCTAATTCGTTCATCAGCCCAAATCTTAGAAGAACAAACTTCATATCCCCTTTCCCTCTACCTCATCTGCCATCGTATAATCCGATGAATTATCCTTTACCACACAGTCTTCATTGTAAAGAAAATTCTAATCTCGAGTTTTAAAAGGGCGTAAATAGCACTCGAATTAACACCCTTTTGGCTTGCAAAAGGTGCCCTTTATGCCTCTTACTAACGCCTTTTTGAAGTCCTATTAAGCACCTTTTGGAAACCACCTTTGCAACCACTTGATAACAAAACACTTACGGAGGTAACAAATTTACTTGTTTTTAGCTCAATTCCCAGCCCCCTCCTTATCTATTTTGTAAATATATTTCTAATCCTACTACTTGATTTAAATCTCACACAGAGCTACTCTAAGTATGGGTGAGAGGCTGTTTACAAACCTATATTGATATACGTTGAGACTATAGGATAAACACATATATGATTGACATATACAATTGTATGCCGATAAGATAGGTGGGAACCAGTCTTGAGCCGACCTCTAAACCGCCTACAAGAATCTTGTGCATCTTTGCAACACTGTCTATCGTACCACTTGCCACACCGTAGGTTAGTGACATGATGATGATAATCAGTGATAATGAGGGGATGAAACTGGAGGAGAAGGAACTGGGGAATAGCTGTCCTGTCACGCTCAGGAGAATTGCGTGGGGGATAGCTGTGAGAAGAATCATGATAATCACATAGGCGATAAACTCGACTAATGCCACGCGAAGACCAGCCTTCTCACGGTAATGGAATCTGTAACGATTGTTAGATGAGTTTGTTAGGCTGCTTCTCACGTTTGATAGCATCGCACGTAATGCAGTATAAAGGCGACTGCGAATGCACGCACCTGCTGCCATCACTGCCATAATAAAGTAGATAAGCAGTGGTGAAAGTTGGTTGCTGACAAAGGAGCCAAAGAACCAACGGATGCCCTCACTGCTCAGCACAGATCGCATCGGGAGCTCGGGGAAAGCTGCCGTAAGAAGCCATGAGAGCAGTATCAGTGCTAACTGGGCTATGAGAAGCACTAAGACTATATAACCTAACTTATTCCTCATCAGCGTGGAGGTTGTCGATATCGATAATACGTAGTTCTAATGCACGTACAACAAGACGCGTTGCGTTGACACTCATACCATTGTTACCATCAGGGAAGAACTTCTGTACGAGTTCGTTCTGTCGTTTCTCCAAGCTCTTTACACCGAATGGCATACCACGTAGGTTGGTAATCTGCTCCTTGGTATAACCGAGTGCAAGGTGGCGAAGGAAGCGCTCATCATACTCGTCAATCTCGTAGCTAACCATTGCTTCTTGGTGCATCAGCTGACCGCTCACGCTCATCTTGAATCTGCCTACAATCTTTTCGAGGATAGGCTGATTGAATACCATTCGCTTGCCCGACATGACACTTGCCACGTCGCCACGTGTCAATAGTTCGCCACTCTTAAGGCAGATACCATCAGCACCAGCATCGAGGACGTCGACCCATAGTTTTTCATTCAATATCTCACCCGTAAAGATAAGCACCTTTACGTGTGGATAAGTCTGTTTTGTTTGGCGGCAGATTTCTACTCCCACCGTTGTTGAACCACCCAATCCAAGGTCGAGAAGCACGAGGTCGGGCAGGTTTTGCTTAATGAGTTTCCAGTAGGCAACTTCGCTTTCTGCTGTTCCAATAATCTCGGCTTCAGGTATTTCGTTTCGGAAGATACCCTCCGTTCCTTTTAACTCTAAGGGTACGTCTTCAACGATGATGACTCTAAAATTCTCCATAGGTATATTTTGTTTTGTTATGTTTCTTAATTTGCTTTTGCCAAAACCACATCTATTCTCACGCCATTTGGTGTCGCATTCGCTGAGATACCACAGCCACGCTTATTGGTAGATTCACCATTGTCGCGGGCTATCTGTCGGCAGATAAAGAACATCAAACGGTCGGCAGAAGGCTGGAAAAGGTCGTGACAAACGTCATCAGAGAGTGTCAGTGTCGACATGATGACATGTAGGGTGACGTAACCAGGCTGATGCTCTTCGGCTGTGACCGTCAGTGGTTGGTTGTTATTGATAAGATATAGTATATCAAATAAATAAGCAAGGAAGACAGGGTCGCCACTGATGAGTGGTGACTCGAAGGTTGTTGTCAGCTTCGATGGACTCACCAATGTCGTGATATCCACTGGGCGCGACACGAGTTTCACGGATTCTACTTGGCTCATTGCCTGCTGACTAAGAATCTGATAGAGTTCTTTATAGTAGATTGCCAACTCGTCAATCGCCTCAAGTTGACCATCAGGTTCGTCTACAAGCTGGCGAATACGTGAAGGATAGTACATCGTTTCATGCTTGAGTGTTGAGAGACAGTTATCAAGAATGCTGTTACTAATGTGCAAACGCTCGTTCTCATATTCCACACAACGCACCTCATCTTCGAGCATTTCTATGTCTGATTGGCTCTTTTGATTCTCCTCAACAGAGGCAATTAGTGCCTCCTTAATCTGGTTGACGATAGCAAGTAATCGTTCTGGGAATCTGTCGCTCACCCCTTTCTCAACCTCTCTAAGCTTGTTTTCTTCGCTCACATCACTGAGAAGAATCGTGTTTATCTGCTTCACACGCTCCAAACAGAACTGATAAGAGAGACGATGACGATAATACATCACGTAATAAACAGGGAAGATTGAGAGCAGGAAAAGCACAAGAAGGGCAACAGCCACATTCTTATTCGTCTCCGACTTCATCATCATGCGACAGTATTCGCCCAATGAGTTGTCGGCATAACGCTCCTTAAAGAGGTGGGTATAAACAGAGTTATTGTATTTATAAACCTCCCATTCGTGCAGTGCCAATGCTGCCACAGCACTCTCATTACGTATGTCGAGGATGATACCATAGTTCATCGGCAGACTATCATGATACCACTTAATCTCCGCAGGAACGATAGAAAGGCTTCCAAGTTGCTTCATCAAGTCCTTGCCTTTAGGGCGAAGTTGGAGGTAATGGAGGTTCAGATAGTAACGACATGTGTCTGCATAAGCCAATGTCTTACTATAGGAACCATTGATATTTGAGAAGTAAGCCGAGTCTGCATAGATGCCAGCAAGGGTGTTATAGTCCTTCTTTGCAAGGGCAGTAGCCTTGTCGCTGGCTCTTGTAGGACGTGCCTGAGCCGTCAGGAGGGAGGCTGTAGCGAGGACGAAAGCCAACAAGACACGACTGATACCCTTTGGCAAGCGGAAGAAGAAACGACTTCCCTTGTCCTTCTCGCTCTCTACACCCATCTCACAAACAGAGAATATCTGACTAATCTTCTTGTATTTATTGATGATACCATTACAATTCATCAATCCAAAACCATGCGAAGCACTGTCTTTCTGGTCATGGATTGGCTTGTGATCGAAGATGTGTTGTTGTTCTTCTTCAGTGAGTCCGCAGCCCGTATCGGCAACAGATATCTCAACATAGTCAGGCTCTTCAATAGATGAAATGGTCACCTTTCCGCCTTTTTCAGTAAATTTACGAGCATTATCAGCCAATGTATTCACCATGAAAAGCGTCAGAACGCGGTCGGCTTTGACAACAGCTTTCGTGTCTTCTACACGTAGGTCGATACCCTTCATATGGAAGCCCATGCGTCCTTTCTTCACAATATCAAATACCTGTTGTATAGGGAAACTCTCAATATGCAGCGACAGTTTACCTTGTCTAAGCTGAATCCACTCTGTGAGAACAGCGTTTAGTTCGTTAATCTTATCGGTCAACTCACGGATATAAGTATAACGTTCTGCCTGCACAGCATCACTTTCGCCACCCTTCTTGAGCTTCTCAATCTCATGTAACATACGGTCGATGAGTGGGATAACACCATTGACAAGCGAAATCTTAGCCCGTTGTTCAAGGTGTTTACGCTTATTATCCGTAAGATGTAACTTATTGATAACAAGTTGTTCAGACACCTCTTCATACTTATCAGCCAGTTCTGCCATGTGCTTTTCATTGTTATGACGCCACTGTTCAAGCGGAAGAAGGAGGTCGTCTAACGAACCCTGTGTATCTTTTCTTCGACGAAGATAATGGAAGAGGACCAGTGAAGCCAACACGAAGAAGATAGAGAGTGCCACAGCAATGATAATAAGATTCAGCTGTTTTGAGGTACGCTCTAATTGTTCAGCACGTGATGTAAGGTATCTGTCTTGTCGAGTTTCGTCCTGTAGATCAAGGTAGATGTTACGGTTATAATCACTTTGTTGCTTATTATTTATAGCCGAATACGTAACACTCAACTGTTCGCGGATAGACGCAACGAGGTCGGGTGCCTGCTTGATAGCTGGGTTATCGTGCAAAGCCTTGTTCAGACAGATGATAGCCGAGCGGTAATCCTTTATCTTCCAATAGCATGAAGCCAAGGTACGATAGCAACCTGCCGTCTGATAAACATCTCCATAACGTTGGAAGATATGCAGTGATCGCTGTGCTAAGTTACCTGCAAGGAGTTGCTCAGGCATATTATCAAGGTTGATATATTGGAACGAAGGTAGGTTATCATGCATCAGTGTTGCTCGACTCTTATCGTTCAGAATCAACTCACTGATCGCCTGCAAGGAGTTTGCCTCCCAATAAGGGAAGTTGTGCTGGCGTGCAAGCATATAACAACGTATGAGATACTCAAACTCTTTCTGCTCTATGGCTTTCTGCGAATTGGTATTGATAATACCACCCGACCCGATGTTATAGTAATAAGCCAAGAGCTGAGCCATGTCGGTTTGTATCTCTCCATCGGGATTAATCTGGCTGATTGCCTTGATAGAAGGCTGCTCCAAACCTACGTAATAGTAGTATGTCGAAGTGACAATGGCAAACTCTGAGCGCGCATAAACCATGCGACGACGTTGCCGAGGAGAGAGTAGTTTCTCATCTTCTTCAATACGATGAATTCGTTTTTGTGCTTTTTCATAGTAGTCATAGAACTCCTTATTGAGCGACTCTCGTTGACATAGACGCATAAACTGAATGTCAGCCACCAAGAGTTCCACTTGGTTATCAGTGATTTTGAGGACAGAATCGAGTTTAGCATAGGCTTCTGTAAAGCGCATCTTCATCAAGTCAACGAAAGCAAGATTGTTTAATGCCTCCGCCTTTCCTGCGTCATAGCTTCCTGCCAGACCGTAGGCTTTATCCGCATAGATTCTCACGGAGTCGAGATTACGATAGTGCAAGGCATATGCCTTGTCATTTAACTCGTCAACTTCTTGTACGTGTGGAACATTACAGGCAGCAAGCATCAGAAGGAGTAGACAAGCTACCCACCCCGTAATTATGCTGTATGTCTTTGTTCTTTTCATCTGTTTTATGTAGACTTAACTACGACTCCTCTATAAATCAAAGGCAAATATACAAAACTTTTTTTAATAATTCCATAATTCAGAATTCAGAATTCATAATTATGATTACTACTATAATTCAGAATTCATAATTATGATTACCGATATAGTACAAGGGTTAAAGCACAAATCAAAAAGTTCAATGTTCAATGTTCAAAGTTCAAAGGAAAATGAGTTCAAAGGATAAAAAGGATTCGCGAGATTAGAGAAATTCGTAGTTATCTTTTGAATTTATTTTACATTATAGTTAAAGAAATAGTAGGGAAAAGGATTAAAAACGAGTAATTTTAGTGCCTCTATAAGTCTTTTGTAATCAAGTAGTTGCAAAGGCGAGTTTCAAAAGGTGCTTAATTGGACTTCAAAAGGGCGTTAGTAAGGGGCTTAAAGGGCACCTTTTACAAGTCAAAAGGGCGTTAATTCGAAGGCTAAAGAGCATGTATAAAAAACGAGGCGTGACTTTATTCTTACAAAATGGATTGTTAGGACGAAAGAGGAGGCTATGTTTCACCTACCAAGAAATGGGGATTATGCAAATTCACTAAAAGTAAGTATTGTGCGATGTATATTTTTTTTCTACTTTTGCAGCCGTAAATCGTAAAAAATGAAAATACAAGGCTGACTTCATTTGCAGACACCTGCAACTTGATCTGAAGCCTGAGTAAACCCTTATAGATTCGTTTCCTCCGCTGTGAAGGTTGGGGGGAATTGTGTCTATTAATTAAAAACCATTTGTAATCTAAGTATATATGAACAAATTAAAAATGAACTATGAAAGGCGTGTCAGATACTACCTGTCCGCCACTCTCTTAAGTTCTTTGTTCTTATTCCCACCCACCTACGTCCATGCTACGTCTGTACATGGACAGGAGACAGTGGAGGATGAGGATAAAGATGTCAAAACATCTGTAACCGTTCGGGTTGTTTCCGAACTGTCACAAGAGCCGCTCATCGGTGCTGTCGTACGCTGCGAAGGTGTTTCAAATCCCTCGGTGACAGACATCGACGGTAGGTGTACGATTAAACTCAAGCGTGCTGCCGACCGCTTGAAACTGACGGTTACCTACGTAGGTTATAAGACCGTGACACGTGTTGTTAACGTTCCCGACAACCACATGATAACCTTACAGTTGAAGGATGATTCCAAGCAATTAGATAATGTCACCGTCACCGCACAGAAACGGCACACGACCGTCTTGCAACAGTCGTCGGCTATCAGTCAGGAAGCATTGGAAAAAGGTGGTGCTACATCGTTGGCAAAACTCCTTGAGACCATCCCTGGCGTTAGTTCTATCAGTACGGGAAATACGATAGCAAAGCCTGTTATTCAAGGTATGCACAGTAGTCGTATCCTCTTGATGAACAATGGAGTACGATTAGAGAGCCAGAGTTGGGGTGCCGACCACGCACCAGAGCTTGACTATACAGGTTCGAGCATGGTTGAAGTGGTGAAAGGTGCTGAGTGTATTCGCTATGGCTTCGGTGCAATGGGTGGTGTAGTACTCTTGAATGATGCCCCTCTACCCTACGAAAACAAGAAGATTAAATTGAATGGAAACGTCAACATGGGTTACGATACCAATGCGCGTGGCTTCAGTGGATCGGGTACTATCGAGACGGGTTATAAGCAGTTTGGTCTGCGCCTTCACGGAATGTACACCAAAGGAGGCGACTATCATACAGCCGACTACGTACTGAACAACACAGGATATAACACCATCAGTTTCTCAGCCTTAGCCGGTTGGCAAGGAAAGAAGCTCACGGCAACGCTCTTCTCAAGTATCTACTATCAGCGAAGCGGAATCTATTACGCCAGTAAGATATCCGACTTGTCACAGTTGATCAAGCGATTTGAATACGGACGCCCTGATCCAGAGACCGTTAAACCCTTCTCTTACGAAATCAAACCGCCGTTCCAGCAGTCGCAACACGTGACGTTGAAAGGTGAACTGAAATGGGAACTTAATCCTAACCATCACCTCAATTTCACGCTATCTTTCCAAGAGAATCTCCGTCAAGAGTTCGAAAACCGAAAGAAGACACAATGGAGTTGGATTCCAGTGCAGGACCTGATGCTGAAAACCTATAAGTTCGATGTACTTTGGCAAGCGAAATGGAAACTATGGAAGATGACAACTGATGCTGGTCTTTCTAATACCTACCAAACGAACTTCAACTATCCGGGTACGAAGCAGCCAGCTTTTGTTCCTAACTTTGCAGCCCTGTCGATGGGTGGATATTTCCTTCATAAGGCAGAGTTTGGCAAGTTGCAGTGCGCGCTCGGTATGCGTTACGACTTCCGTGTGTTGTCGGTCAATGGCTATAGCAGCCTCAGCAACTACACCTACTACGACGACTTCAAACTCTATAGTAACTTCACGATGAGTCTTGCCACCCACTATCAGTTCAGTGACAAGTGGGATGCACGTGCGAATATCGGTTGGTCATGGCGTCCACCAGATATCAACGAGCTCTATGCCATTGGCTTGCAAGACGGTTCCTATTGGGTAGTAGGCAACAAGAATCTTGCCAGCGAGCGTGGTTATAAACTCGTGTTAGGTACGAAGTATAGGAACACATGGTTCTCTGTAGAGCCAAGTGTCTTCTTCCAGCGTATCAATAGCTATATCTACGACCACATCGGAACAGGTAAGGACCGCTTCCACAACCATCCAAGTGGTAAGTATCCGAAGTTTATCTACGACCAAGACGATGTGAAACTCTATGGTGGTGATATCGAAGCAACCGTGAAGCCGCTGCAAGGACTGACCTTTGTCGGAAAGGGAGAATGGATGTTTGCACGCAACCTGACCCATAACGACTGGCTACCTTTCATGCCATCAGACCGTTACGGACTATCAGCTACCTACGACCTACCGCTGACGAAGAATCATAAGTATCGTTCGTCGCTGTCGCTCTCAGGTATCTACGTGACCAAGCAGACCCGCTTTGATCCCGATAAAGACCTTGTTCCCGACTCGCCACCAGCCTATTTCCTACTGAATGGTACGGCTGAGTTCCGCATCGCGTTACCACAGAATAGAGAGTTGAAGTTTATGATTGTCGGTGATAACATCCTCAACGCACTCTATAAGGAGTACACCGACCGCTTCAGATACTACGCCCATGAGCGCGGATCAAACTTCTCTTTACGTACATTGTTTAAGTTCTAATTAGCTGAAAAAGAATATGAAACTATATAAAGACATACGCCTCATACTTGCCACGGCAGCAGTGGGACTTCTCTTCGGAAGTTGCTCTAACGACCAAGTTGACGATTTCTTCAAGAAGATTATACAAGCTCCTCCTTCCTCTATTGAGCGAGATGTGAAGGGACATGAGCAGATTTATGCGGTTCATGCCATCTTGAGAATGGGCTATAAGGGGGGGATGATTGGTGTTGGACCAGACGGAAACGACTCTATTCAAGCCTATAACACTTATCATCTTGTCAGTGGTGCGACCTCTATCCCAGTCATGCAGGAGATTGATATTGCCAAAGATGACGACGGACAGATGACGATTACGACAGAGCGCGACTGCTTTGATGTGATTGCTTCGGACGATATCTACTATGGATTGGAGCTGAAGTACTACGATCAAAACGGTATGCTCATCAACCATCAGTTCTCAGGTTATCCCTTCATGAAGGACAAGGACGGTTATAACGTTCCTGATGAAGACAACGCAACACTCCTTGTTCACCAGCACTTCTTCGGTATTGGTAACGCATCTTTGAACAAAGCAGTGGCAGATAGTAGCTCTGCAGGGCGTGGACAGGAGGTGCGTGGATTGCAAATGGCATACCCACGTTCGTTGGCTTCACTACCTACTTATTATGACCGATACACCTTCAAGGAGAAAGGTGGAGCAATGGAAGCTGCCACAAAGTTCTCAACTTCTAACATCTATGTCCCTGATGGCTACACATTGGGACAGAATTTGGTGCCGTTCGATAGTGAGTTGGCATGGAAGTCGATTGAGGTATCGGGAAAGCCAGAGGCTTTGCAGCCTTATAACTTCGGTGGAAAGACCTATCATCTCTACAAAACTATTGATCCAATGGAGCTAAATAAGATTACGCCAGAGGTCTTTACCTACGAGTATCGTGACACGGATCCAGTGGAAGAAGAACTCGGAAAACTTTTTACAGAAGCTTATAACGATGACTTCACCGACCCAGACACAGAGGCACCACGCCAGCGTTATGGTCATACTGTGGGTTTACTGCATCAGAAACGCAGCTTAGACGTCGGCTCAGACATGGACCGATTGGGCTTTAAGGGCATCATGCAGTTCCACAAATCAGACATTGCTTTCCAACTACAGGTGCGCATCTGTCACATTCTTAACAAAGGACAGCAGCACGTGGGAGAGTCGGAAAAGCCTGCAAAGTATTGCAATACGAACAATAGCGAACATAGCTTCCTATGGGATTTCAACCAGTTACAACCGGGTTGGGATAGCTTTGATATCGACTATCCGCTGTCTGTTCGTGTGATAGCCAATACCAAGGACGGTGAAGACAAGTGTTTTGAGGATGTGAAGCGATTCTATCCTGCTGCCAACAAGGCACAGCTCTGGCGTATGCTGACACAGCCACAAGACTTCTTCACACAGTACAGACATAACGTAGTATTGATGTAAAAACGAATTGGGAAGATGAATAAGATATTCAAGAACATTCTTTTATTATCATGTGTTGCCGCTGTTTTCACTTCATGTGACAACTTTGTGTTTGGCAATGTACATGTTGATTATAACGAAAATCCCTTAGAAAGTAAGGGATTAGCACGTAGCGGTGCAGACCGTTATGTAGATAGTCTGTCGAAAGTTAAGGTCTCTGAGCAGATGAATAACCCCGACCCAGACGGAGCT
This sequence comes from Prevotella sp. ICM33, assembly GCF_000517825.1. Lineage (NCBI taxonomy): Bacteria > Pseudomonadati > Bacteroidota > Bacteroidia > Bacteroidales > Prevotellaceae > Prevotella > Prevotella sp. ICM33. The sequence continues at coordinate 8,243 of NZ_JACD01000052.1, read as the reverse complement.
TTCAATGGTTGGGCTACCTGCTTGGCTATGTTTAAGGAGGGACACTCCCACGGTGACGGTATGATGCACGGTAACTTCGTTTATCATAACGCCCCTTGGAAGCAGGAGGAGTTCGTTATCATTCGCAACAATACAGCAAAATGGCCTACGGTTGAGGTACAGCGCCAGAGTACGGTGACGTATCTTGAACAGAGCGATGGTAAGACTGGACCCGATTACATCCGTATCATCGGTGGAAAACTGAAGCGTTGGGGACTCTGCCTCTACTTCTTCGATAAGGAGGGAAAGCTGATGAACGATGATATTCTCGACCACTCTGATGAATATCAGATATTCTTCACGGTGAGTGAGGTCGACGATAAGGGTAATCCTTACGAGGTGATGGACTGCCGTGGTACGTGGAAACCAAAGAAGAACAAGTTTGGTGACTGGAAGAAGGGCGGTACAGTCGACACGACACCGGTGCCTTCTCCACTCTTTGCGAATAAAACAACGTGGAAGGAACGTGCCGAACTGACTCCGAAGATATTTGAATATACCTATCGTGACACGTGGATTCATAACGCAATGGCTGACGGAGCACGTGAGTTGTTCAACCAACGTCTACTCCCTCCGTTGACCCGTGAGGATGCTGATTGGGCGGTTGCTCCCTACGACCAAGACCGTGTAGGACTGAAGGGACACTTCAATTTCGATATTGATGCCGATGAAAACGATGCGCTTCATCAAGAGTGGCCATTAGAGATTACACGCCGTTTGGACCCAGCAACAGGCGAGGCTGGCCGTTATACACGTCCGTCTTACCTCTTACCAAAGTTCTATCTGTCTGTAAGAGTGATGAAATGTCCGAAAGGAAAGAAGGCATTGATACCGAAGGACGAGTATCTTAATCGCCATTCAACCTATGTCTTCCGCAGTCCGTTCATCTGTTCTGAGGCTTACAACCCTGACGAGCCAAAGGAGTATGGGGCAGATTCAGAATGGAAGGAGCTTTTCCGCTTTAATATCCCTATCAAAGTGTTCTGCAGTAGCTTTGATACTGACCCAACAACTATCGACCCGAACGACCCTCTCTACTTCTATTTAGGACATGAGATAGGCCTGTCACCATTAGATGCATTGGAGGCTTCGCAGAATGTACAGACCCACGGCATTGGTGGCGGCTCTGGTTTCGGCAACTGGTTCCTGTAACATGGACAGCGGGAGTGGGTGGTCTCGACGATAAGGAAGTAACACGACGTCTGTAACTCACAATCTTTTCCCTTCGTGACAACCGTCCCTCCCACTGCTCATAATTATATAAACATATAAAGAAGAAAACAAATGATGAAAAAGAAGATAACTGCGTACCTGCTTCTTAGCCTTATGCTTTTGGGGCTGAACAGCTGTACGCGTAATGAAATGCCTGTGAAGCAATCCACTTCTAAGACAAAGTTAGACCACTTGATTATCAAGGAAGTGTTCTATGTTGGGCATTATTGGTATCGTGATGTACGTGCGTGGGGAATGAAGAATATGAACCAGATGTACAATGACGATCAGTATATCACCATCTTTAACCCTACGGACGAGGTGAAATATCTTGACGGATTAGCCTTGTGTGTCAATGCTATCGATCCAAGCAAAGCCATTCAGTTCGCACCAAAAGACGATTTCGTCAATCGATATTATGGTGCATCGGGTATCTCTTATTTCCCCGGTAAGGGCAATGACTACCCTGTGAAGCCGGGTCAGACTATCATTGTTGCAAAATATGCCATCGACCACAAAGCTAAATTTGAGGCTGAATTAGAAGGCGAGGACCTGAGTATGTATGGCGGTCTAAATGCCTTCTTAGATTTGAGCAAAGCCGACTTTGAATGGACAAACATCAACTACGACCCCGGACAGAAGAACAATCCGAACGTACCTGATATGTGTGCTATCCTCACATCTACCGACGTCAGCGGTAATATCGGACCTTCTTATGACTTCTCTCGTGTGTCTGAAAGCAACGGTATAGCCTTGATAAAACTCCCTTGGACACCAGAGGAATTCAAGAAGAACTATGCCGAAACAAAGGATAGCAAAGGTTATCTGCATTACATCACCGTCACCAGTAGTGCTCACGGCGATTTCTATGCCATAGAAGTACCCTTAGAGTGCGTCATCGACTGCATCACCATCTGTCCACGTCGTATGTTCCAAATGCGTCCAAGCAAGTTAGACAGGGGCTACAATGCCGTTACCGACAACTCATTCTCTGGCCTTAAACAAAGCGACTACCCTATCTCTTCAGGCCTTGCGCTGGTAAGAAAGTGGGATGGTAAGAAATACGTGGATGACAACAACACAACCGCAGACTTTGAAGTAAAAGTCGCCTCACTATCAAGACGAGATGAGAAGGGCAACGCAATAAAGTAAAGATTAAGAAACGGTTGCAAGGTATTAGAAGCGACCCAAGGTAAAAGGATGAAAGGATAATAAGGCTGTGTCAAAGTAAGAGCAATCTATTTTGATGCAGCCTTTCACATTGAGTATAAGAAGCAAGGTCAATATTTAAACCACAAAGTTTAATGTTCAAAATCCAAAGTCCGCTTCTTTGTAAAGATTATTCAAATACACGATACGATAAGGGCGTTAATTGGCTTTCAATTAACGCCCTTTTGGCTTGCAAAAGATGCCCTTTAAGACTCTTACTAACGCCCTTTTGAAGTCCAATTAAGCACCTTTTACTTTACTATTTTATAACAGTCTGATTAACTGTTAGTTACAAATCCGCCTTTTACACGTGCTTTCATCCTTTATTTTAAACCTTTTGTTCGAAAATTTGTAATGAATTTTGACATTGAATAACTTTGATTTTTGAGGTTTGAACATTAATTTTTGGCATTAATCATAATTGTGTTCATCTTCTCACAGAAGTTGTGGAAGTATGGCAGCTATAGATCTTTTTCTATGAGTATATGTGCGATGTGTACTGTAAGAATTTAGAGAGGCGGAATATTATCGACTAACGTAGGTGCCTTTAGTGTATAAAGGAGTATCACTTTCAGCATTCTTTCTCAGAACTTCAAGAAAACTAATAATTAAGAATAATTAATGCACAAAAAAATGTTGTATAAGGTGGAAAAACTATCTTTACGCTTAATTTATTCACAGATTGATAAAGGCAGGAAAGTTATATATAGAGATTGAGGCAGCTCCAAAGCCAACTATTACTCCAATGTCAAATCAGTTTAGGTTTAAAATATAACAGTAGTATGAAAAGATTAGCATTATATTTCGTAGGTCTGGTTTGCATATTTTGTAATTGTACAGCGCAGACGGTATCATCGTCGGCAAAAGATAATTCACAACAAAATCAGAATAAGCAACTGCAACAAAACGTCAAAGGGCAGAAGTCTACACCAACTTACAGCATTATATCTGTAGAAAACACTTATAAACTTCGATGGACAGGTAAGGCTTTTACTGGTCTACAGAAAGATAAAGCAAATACATGGCTTATCAAAGCAGTGGTGAAGGGGTTGGATGCTAAGTGGCTTAAGCATCCTTTTTCGATTACAACAAAAGATGTATGGCTGCTTAAAGACAGTCTACAGAAAGATGTAGTAGCAATCGTTGCCTTGGAGTCTGCAGAGGTGAGATGGAGTTTTCCTACCATCAACAAGGAGTATTTCATGATAGAAGAATGCGAGGCTCCCTTGTATGCTGTTCCATATTTTATAAACGGCAGAGTCTACATTATTTGTCTTACACCTTCATTTCAAATCAAAGGAGATGAGATGTACCCCACTATTGATAGAAAAGAGCTGCAAGAAAAGGTATTGATGCCACTGATGCAGTCTTTCAAATAGCATATTTGTAGTGCATGTTAAAGGTAAAGGCTGTCATTACATCAAAAACTTGCAGAAGTCATCTGCCCTACAAAATATTTCTGTAACCTTGTCCTCAGTAATCATAGCAATCTTTATTTGTAACTATTTGTATATTAGCTTCTTAAATTTAAAACTGATTTTGCTAATCACCAAATTAACAGAGACTTATAACTCGTTAGACTCACGTTAGTTAGGACCTCTGCCAAAGGTCTGCCCATTTAAAGATATCTGCCCACTCAAAACCATTTTTTTAACGTCCCGTCCAGTTATCTGGCGTACAAGGACATCACTAATACATTCATATGGAGTATAAAAGCCTTTGACCAAAACCTTACGACCATTTCGTAGAAAATAGCAGACATCTTCATCCCAGCCTATGGCGCCTTTCTTCTCTTTATAGAACTGAGACGAAAACTCGTAATGTCTTCCATCTACTCCTTTCACTCTAAAATGATCGCCAGTGCCTTGTACCTGTAATCCGCTACGTAAGCAGAATGCATGCAATTGTGGATAAGTGAAGAAGAGATTGTAAGCCCCAGAACCCTCTTCCTTTTCCGATAAGGTTACAAGCATATAAGGTTTCATTCCTGTATCGATAAATATACTGCCTGTATAGTCATCCCGAACTCCTAACAATTTACGAAGTGAATCACGTTTTTCCTCAGATGGGAGATCTAACAACGGCTTAACGAGTCTCAGTTGGTTCTCAGCCCATGCCTGATATACCTCTTTATTAACACCATTACCATAGCTGTCCATTACCTGATGAAACTCCATCACATCATTGTAAAACTGCTGACATAACTCCTGTCGATTAACGCCAAAACAGAATCGACGCTCAATATAGCAACCCTTCTTCTTACCAGATTTATCAATGACTATATTATCCGAAGGCGCTACACTCCCACCATGATTTAGGTCATAACACGGTCCTTGCATATACATGCGTAGATAATATTGAACCTCCTCAGTCAGTCTCTCATCACCAAGGAACTGGTCGAAAGCATCTATCAGATGCTTTGCACGCCAGATATCATCAACCGTTCTCAGCTCTAACCTGGCTGGTTTTAGAGAGAAATCTAACTCGGGAAAGTGGGCCCAGAGACGTCGCGTGTGTGCATCGAATTTCTTCATAGGTCCGTGTTCAAACTCTTTTGCCCGACGCAGGATAACTACTTTCTCAAAGTCATCTTCGATTCCATGCCGGTTTTTCATCATCGGAAACGGATCACTGCTGATATAACTTGCCACATGAAAGGTATCTTTAGGATAGTCTGACAACGTGAATGTCCAAATTCTTATATCCTTTGACAAGCCACGATTTGTTTCATACTTATCAGAAAGTACAATACGCTGCCCTGGATAATTTTTCTCAAGATAAGCCATGACTTCCCCAGAAGAATTAAAGCTGGGGAAGCAGCTATCCAACATAAATAGCACTAAACCCACCAACACATACAAGGGAATTCTGTGTAAAACCGTCTTTGTTTTCATAATCAAATTTAATGTTATTCAATATCTGCCACTACATATTCTGATCTTGTCTTGATACGGAATTTACCTCCCCAGATACCGATACCAGAAGAAACATAATATTGCGTATTACCTTTCTTTAATGGTCCGAAAGCATCTTAATAAATGAAAAGAATCAAGGCAAATACTATTATCATTGCTACATTCATATTCCTACCTTTATACTTTAACTTAACCATTATCTATACTCTAATCTAAACCATAATCGTACTTTACTTAAACTCCTCTTATACTTTAACTCACGTTATATTACTCTCCCTTTCTTTTGCAAATATAACTCTTTGCATTGATATTTGCAAGAAAGTAAATGAAAAAGCAGCAAATGATTGCTCACTTGCTGCTGTATAGTAATAAGGTTTTCTGTATAAGCCATCGAAGTTTTCCTTGTAAGTTTCTGTTCTTATTCTTATTTCTTTGTCAGACGAACATACAACAAGTAAAAATATATGGTGTGGCTTAGGAAAACCGATGTGACTATTATTTAATGATTATCTTTTTACCATTGACAATATAAACACCTTTAGGCAAAGCATTAATTTCGTCAGTGCTTGCTTTACTTAGCCGTTTTGTTCCATCTATTGTATAGACATCAGCAAGTCCTGCTTTATTATAAACAGTGTTTGTAATGCCAGTAGTACTACCCTCTATTAATAAAAAATCTTTCCATTGGTCTGCTTGTTTATAGGCGTCAAGACTATTCTTAGGAACAATAAGTTTACATTTAGATTTGTTAATGAGGTAAAAAGCATCTGAATCGCAGATTGGTGGTACGACTGCCTCACTTGAGATCTGTGTAATATTGGTACAGTTAGAGAATGCTTCTTGTCCGATACTCTGTAATCCACTTCCAAAGGTAAAATTCTTTAGACTACGACAACCTGAGAAAGCACTGCCGCCAATTTCTGTAACACTATTTGGAAAGGTTACAGAGGTTAATGCGCTACAATCTTCGAAAGCACCCTTTCCAATTGTCGTAACACTATTTGGAAAGGTTACAGAGGTTAGTGCGCTACAATCTGCGTATTTACAACCGATTATTACTCAATATTTTATAGATAATAAGTCAGAAATATGGTTGTTATTTTTAATTGCACATTCTAAAAGGTGAAGATTTAACGCTTTTATTGATTATTAACTCAAAAAGGACATCAACTTGGGTCGTTTCTTCTCTTTTCCTTGCTATTCGTTTCCGATATTCCACTTTTGTTTTGGTCTATCTCATATGTACTGCAAAGGTATTGATTTTTGTTTGATATTGCTCCTTGCTTGCTCCTTGTCGTAGATTAATTTTCACACAGGAATTTTTGTTCTCTTTCTATAGGGGCTTGAAACAATCCATTTATTGGAAACAATTAAAGACGGAGCTGGTTTGCCCCAGTGCTTTTTAAGAAACAGGGCAATTATTTTATCTCCACAAAGGCTCTTGTTCCCAATTATGAGGAAAGCCTAATAAACGAGTTCTTACTGATGGGTATTTCGATAAAAGCTGCTTGAAATCTGCAACAAAAGTGTTGCCCATAGAAATGGAGTTAAGCCAATACACCACATAGCAGAGTTGCGGATAAAGTGTTTGTTCACGGAACGAGAAATCCGTAATCCATGTGTTTGGCATACGCATAGGCATCATTGGCTTGACAGGAAAGACCCGATTTGACAGTCTTGAATGATGGGCGCAGCAATTACGAAGTACGGGTCTGGGTACGGATTAAAAGGCTAAGTGATTATTTCCAGTCATTTAGCCTTTTTAATTATCTAATTTTTCCCCACATTTTCCCCACAGCTGTCTATTTATATATTTTAGAAACATATTTTTCCGTAAAGTTATGTACCTTTGTCGGCAAATAAAGATATTCTCGTCAAACAAATATAAATAATATAAACATGGAAAAAAACAGAAAAAAACAAATCGTAGTTTTGAGTATAGCTTTAGTTTGCATTTTCATCTTGGTATTTTCATTGTTCCATAAATCAGCGACAAAAGATAGCGCAAATCCTCCTTTAACAAATGTTTTGACTGATAGCATTTCTCAAATTGTCTCAGCTTGTCCTGGCGAAATTGGTGTGGCGGTTATTGTTAATAACAGAGATACGGTTAAGGTCAATAATAAGAGTGTTTATCCTATGATGAGTGTGTTTAAGGTTCATCAGGCATTAGCTCTTTGTAATGACTTTGACAATAAAGGAATTTCACTTGATACCTTAGTAAATATAAATAGGGATAAACTTGACCCAAAGACTTGGAGTCCTATGCTGAAAGATTATTCAGGGCCAGTCATATCATTGACAGTGAGAGATTTGCTGCGTTATACTCTTACTCAGAGTGACAACAATGCAAGCAACCTTATGTTTAAGGATATGGTTAATGTCGCTCAAACAGATAGTTTTATAGCCACACTCATTCCTCGTTCAAGTTTTCAGATAGCTTATACGGAAGAGGAAATGTCGGCTGACCATAACAAGGCTTACTCTAACTATACATCTCCTCTTGGTGCTGCAATGTTGATGAATCGTTTGTTTACTGAAGGTCTTATCGATGATGAGAAACAAAGTTTCATTAAGAATACGTTAAAAGAATGCAAAACAGGTGTAGATAGGATAGCAGCTCCACTTCTTGATAAAGAAGGGGTTGTTATAGCGCATAAGACAGGTTCAGGTTATGTTAATGAAAATGGTGTTCTTGCAGCTCACAATGATGTTGCCTATATATGTCTGCCTAATAATATCAGTTATACCTTAGCGGTATTTGTTAAGGATTTCAAGGGAAATGAATCACAAGCGTCACAATATGTTGCGCATATATCAGCTGTAGTATATTCTTTATTAATGCAAACTTCAGTAAAATCTTAAACT